>NZ_CP080467.1:2077500-2377500 GCF_022674245.1 Alicyclobacillus acidoterrestris | reverse complement strand
ATGCCAGCACACGCCTCATCAGCGCGACTTTTGCGTCCCCACGCGTACGTCCACGTACAGATTCCAAACATGGATACAAAAAGATACACGGCAAACTGCCGCGGTATGCTATAATATGGTATCGATCACAATGTAGCCGCTTTGCAGAGTGACCTCTGAAAGGGTGTATGGGTACCGCATGAAGGGTTCCGTATATTGGACACGAGTCGTTGGCTTTACAATCGCCAGCGTACTCCTTATCATTCCTTTTCGATTTATCACCGTCAACGCAGTCGTGGGGAATGAAACCATGGCGCCTGCCAGTGCGACTCATGCGTCCACAAGTTACACTGGGGGCGTTTATGACGGCGTGCTGATGAAAATGTCGGATCTGTGCTATTCGGATTTAAGCCCATACCAACACGAGAGCCTTCACTCGCTTGCCGAACTGGCGGCGCGTGGTCAAGGGCCAAGTGGCATTTACAAACAGGTAGCCCTGGTGAACCAGAAGGACTGGCATCTTTCGTCCACGCAAGCAAATCAGTACTTTTTCTCCGACTTGTCCGGTTGGCGGATTGTCGCAACGGATAATCAAGAGCAATATGTAGGCTTTTACGGGGTGGCATACCAAAAGGGCAACACCATTGTCATCGCGTTTCGTGGTACAAACGATGTCGAGGACCTTGTTTCTGACGCGGGGATTTACTTAGATGTCCCACCTATCGTAGATCAAGAACTTCCAGCCGAGCAGTTTGTGAACCACATTCGCAAAAGCCTTCCGTCGGGCGACTATCACATTATTTTTACCGGACACTCCATGGGCGGATGGCTGGCGCAATACATGTATCTTCAATACGCACACAAATACGCTGGATGGCAGGTTGAAGGCGCCACAGTGTTCGACTCCATTGGCACGAACTTTCACCCGAATCCAACGGACGCGCAACGCGTGAAGGATTATCGATTCCAAGGTGATGTATTTAGCCACTATGGATCATCACTCGGCTCCGAAATCAGAATTCAAGATGGCACGCCAAACGAGTCGCTGTATGACAAACATCAGATGTTTGACTTCTACGGTTACTTTTACGGGAAGGTCCAGGCGCAAACTGACAAGGCTTAACCCGTGCCCCCATCGTCGTGGACCGACCCGCAAAGGAGGAGTCCGCGTGATGGAGAAAACGACGTACCAAATAGGCAACCGGACGCTGACGGGGTGCTGCTGGATGCCTGAACCGCACCAGTCACCTGTGGGCGTCGTTGTCATTCTTCATGGAATGAGTGAACACATTCTTCGATACCAAACGTTTGCCGAGCAGTTGGCGAAGGCCGGATACCTCGTTCATGGATATAATCAGCGTGGTCACGGGTCTGTGGATGACGAATCTCGCGGGGACTTGGGCGAAAATGGATTCGAACAGTTGATTGACGATGCCCACGTGGTCATCAAAACGGTTCGCCAGTCAACCGACCGCCCTGTCGTGTTATTCGCGCACAGCATGGGGTCATTTGTCGCCCAAGGGCTTTTAAGTCAATACCCCAAAAGCGTGGATGCGTGTATCTTGTGCGGAAGCAACGGGCCGGAAGGGCCAATCCTACACCTAGCCAAGTGGCTGGCCAGACGATATGCCAGAATCCACGGCCGTACTGCAACCAGTGTCGTTTTGACATGGCTGATTTTTGGCGCGTACAATCGCGCTTTCCGGCCGAACCGAACAAATTTTGATTGGCTGACCCGCGACGAACGCGAGGTAGATCTCTACCTCAGCGACCGCGATTGCGGATTTTCCCTCACGACCGCTTCGATGTACGACATGTTTCGCACCCTACAACAGATACATCGACCCGACCGAATTCGACAGATCCCTCTAAATTTGCCGATTTTCATCATTGCCGGAGAAAAAGATCCGGTTGGGCATTTCGGCCGGGGGATCAAGCGGCTTGTTCAACTCTACACGAAGCATGGACTCGAACATGTATCCTACAAGTTGTATCCAGACGCTCGACATGAGCTACTGCACGAACAAAACCGCGAAGAAGTCATGAGGGATATTCTCAGTTGGCTCGCGGAACACGTACCGCGATTGTCAAACATCACGCAATAACTGTACCATTGGGTACCGTCGCATCCGGGCGAAGCAGAACGACATCGCCGGGCTCTGGAACGCCACCAAGGACAAGTACCTCGGACAAAAAACCAGCAATATTTCTCGGTGGAAAATTCACGATTGCAATGACTTGCGTCCCTACGAGCGCGGTAGGTTCGTAGCGTTTGGTAATCTGCGCGCTCGAACGCTTGATACCGAGTTGGCCAAAGTCTATTTCTAGTTTAATCGCCGGTTTTTTCGCACGGGTAAACGGTTTTGCATCCACAATTGTGCCAACGCGGATGTCGAGATTCGAAAAGTCTTCGATTGTAGCCATTCTAGTACCTCCTCAATCAATTCGGAATACGCCCTCTATTCTGCCATAAAACTACACAATTTGGACGCACTTCACGAAAGGTTGAAGATTGTCACTAACTTTCTGGTTAGAGTAAACTAACTGCGTGTCTTCATTCGTTCGAATTCGTAGATAAGAGGTTACGATACATGGACTCCATGACCCAAAACATCACAACCCAAAGCGCGGTTAAGCGGCTATTTTGGATGCTAGGCATGTTCGGCCCAGGAATTATTGTCATGCTGGCAAACACGGACGCCGGCTGTATCATCACCGCAGCCCAGTCCGGGGCCGCGTGGGGGTACGCAATGGTACTTCCGCAACTCATTCTCATTCCAATTGTCTATTTGGTTCAAGAGATTACCGTTCGCTTGGGCGTCGTGACGGGCAAGGGACACGGCGAGTTAATCCGTGAGCGCTTCGGTCAAAAATGGGCGATTTTCTCCGTTTCGACACTTTTCCTTTCGGCAATCGGGGCACTCGTCACCGAGTTCAGCGGAATTGCGGGCGTTGGTGAACTGTTCGGCATCTCGCCGAAATACAGTGTATCCGCAGCCACCATCATCCTGATTTTGTTAGGTCTTACTGGAAGCTACAAGCGCGTCGAACGGATCGGAATTGCTATGGGGCTGTTTGAACTTTTGCTTGTACCAGCTGCTGTGATGGCCCATCCGAGTGGGCATCAACTCTTACACGGACTGGCGACCATCCCTCTTCGCAATCACAGTTACGTGTTTCTATTAGCCGCAAATGTGGGCGCGGTGATTATGCCGTGGATGATCTTTTACCAACAATCGGCTGTCGTCGACAGAAAACTTACGATGCGCCACCTGAAGTCCGCTCGCTGGGACACGTTCGCTGGGTCTATTTTGACGCAGGTTGTGATGATTGCGGTCGTGATCATGATTGCAGCGACCGTGGGCCTACACAATCCGCAACGTTCTCTCAACACCGTGGCTGACATCGCGCAGGGGCTGCTTCCATTTTTGGGCCCAACGGGTGCCAAGGTGATTTTCGGACTGGGGATGCTCGGTGCGAGTTTTGTCGCCGCGCTCGTCGTGTCACTCGCCGGCGCATGGGGGATTGGTGAAGTGGTTGGCTTTCGGCACAGTGTCAATAGCAAAGTGAAAGACGCCAAGTGGTTTTACCTCATCTACTCGCTCGCGCATATCGGTGGTGCGGTTCTCGTCTTCAGCGGGATCAATTTAGTCAATCTCGCGGTGGATACGGAAGTGATGAATGCACTGCTTTTACCGATTGTACTAGGTTTTTTGCTGCTGCTCGAAGCAAAGGTGTTGCCGAAGGCGTGGCGTATGCGGGGAATCTACAAATACGTCGTGTGGGTCATCTCGCTTATCATCATGTTGTTCGGTGTCTATATGGGTATCCAACTCATCGTGTAATCGATTGATAAAAATGTGATTCAGGGAGGTTCATTGGATGATGAACGTGCTAGTAGGGTCGAGGAATCCCGCCAAAATAGATGCGGTCGCGCTCGCGTTTGAGGCGCTTGGAATATCCGTTCAGGTTCGCGGCGAAACCGTCCCGTCGGACGTGTCTGAGCAACCGTTTTCGAACGATGAAACGATGAAAGGTGCAGTGAATCGGGCTCGCCACGCCATCGCGTTGGCGTCAGCGGACTACGCAGTTGGGCTCGAAGGCGGTGTAGAGGAAGGTCCCTACGGACTCCTACTGTGCAATTGGGCAGCAGTTGTCAGTCGAGATGGCTTTGTCAGCGTCGGTGCAGGTGTCCAAATTCTTTTGCCAGACGAAGTGGCCATTGAAGTGCGTCGCGGTCGTGAGCTAGGGCATGTCATCGACGAGTGGGCAGGAGGCAAGCACATCGCGAAACGGGAGGGGACCATCGGCATTCTCACCAATGGTCACATCACCCGTGCGCAAATGTTCCGGGATGCCACCATTTGTGCGTTATCCACTCACTTGCGTCGAGTGGAGGGTGTATGAATGTTTCGAACCGGATCGACGCATACGAATTTACATAACATATGTTCTGTCACCTAAAATGAAGTGCGCAGCAGGCACATGGAAATTTGGAGTGGTGACCAAGATAGAGTAGACTAATATTACACGCTTTGTGGGGAGGAATACATATGCGCACGAATCATGTGACCGCAGCAGCATCAGGATCGTTTTCAATTGGCGGTGACCTGCCAGTCAATCGCTTAGGTTATGGATCGATGCAGTTGACAGGCCCCGGTGTCTGGGGCGATCCGAAAGATCCGGACGAAGCTGTTCGCGTCCTTCGCCGCGCCGTGGAACTCGGTGTCACGCTGATCGACACAGCGGACGCATATGGTCCCTTTGTCGCAGAAAAATTAATCAAAAAGGCCTTGCATCCATACCCGGACAACCTGGTGATTGCCACGAAGGTGGGCCTTACGCGATCCGGCCCGAACGATTGGCGCCCAGTAGGCCGCCCGGAATACCTGCGCCAACAAGTTGAATTGTGCCTGCGCCATCTTGGCCTTGAGCGCATTGACTTGATGCAATTGCATCGGATTGATCCGAAGGTGCCGCTCGCGGATCAAATCGGCGAACTCGCCTTACTGCAAAAAGAGGGTAAAATTCGCCACATCGGCTTGAGTGAGGTCACGATTGACGACGTGAAGGCAGCCAGCGAGTTCGCGACCATTGTCACGGTACAAAACCTGTACAACGTCGCGAATCGGGATGCCGAACCGTTGCTCGAGTATTGCGAAGCGAACAACATTGGATTTATTCCTTGGTTTCCACTGGCGACCGGCGAGCTGGCTAAAGAAGGTGGCCCGCTTGACGCGTTGGCCAAACAACACAATGTGAAGCCATCGCAACTTGCCTTGGCATGGTTGCTCAAGCGTTCATCTGTCATGTTGCCGATTCCAGGTACATCCACCTTGTCCCACTTGGAAGAAAATATCGCAGCAGCGGGTATCGAATTGAGCGACAAGGATTTCAAAACACTCGAGAACGCCGTTCAACGTTAATTTTCCATTCATTGTCGCCCGAGATAAACTCGGGCGACAAACCCTATATTACCCAATTTTTTAACCAAGCAATATATGGAATCTATCGAACGATAGCTATTTGGTTCTCCCAACCTCATTTGGATGTTACACCCACATTCTAAAGTGGGTTTTATTTACAAATCATTACTAGCGATAATTAGATGTTATCGATACCAACAGTAGGTGTTAATAATGAACGAAATTTCCATAACAAATTATGGTCGACAAAATAAATTATCCAATACCGAAACATTGGATACTATAGATGAATCACTTAGATATTTTTTAGAATCCGCTAACTCAAAAAGCACTCGAACGAGCTATTTGAAAGATTGGAAGCAATTTGTCGCTTGGTGTGAATCGATGAAGTTAAATCCGTTTCCTGCCGACGATGTGACGGTCGGCCGATACATTTCTTATTTAGCTATGGTCGGACGGAAAAGGAGTACCATTCGGCGACACATGACCTCAATTGCAGAAATGCATCGAAGACGCGGAATCGAGGACGTGCCGACAGAGTCCCACGCAGTCAGGCGGGTCTGGAAGGGAATTCGCAACGACAAGAAGCGTGAGCGGGTCACCAAAAAGGCGGCGACGCTAATTGAGGATATCCGAGCGATGGTTGCCGTCCAGCCCGATACACTCCTAGGACTTCGCAATCGACTGGTTTTGTTGATTGGTTACGCAGGTTCATTTCGCAGATCGGAAATCGTCAGTTTACAGTGTGAAGACGTCAAGTTCGTGCGAAATGGTGTGGAAATCCTGCTTCGGTATAGCAAAACGGATCAGATGGGCGTTGGGCGAAAAATTGCCATTGGCTATGGAACGCGCCTGGATACCTGTCCTGTCCGCAACCTACAGGAGTGGATTGAGAGAACGGGTATCTCTGCCGGCCCGCTATTTCGCCGATTCACACCCCAAGGGCGTATCACAGAGAAGGGGTTGTCGCCACAGATGGTGGCACTGATCGTCAAAGACGCGGCCCAACGTGCGGGATTGCCGAACGCGCATGAATACTCAGGCCACAGTCTCCGTGCAGGAGCTGCCACGCAAGGCGCTCGAAACAAAGCAGACGCGCGCGTCATCATGAACCAAACGGGCCACAAGAGCCGAGCCATGCTCGACGAGTACATCAGAGAAGCCAATCTCTGGGACGATACATTGACCAACTACCTGGGATTGTAGGTTGTCGATCAAAAAGAAGATCTGAAACGGCGTCGTATACCCGCTCGCGCCTGTGCAAATGCGGGAGCGGCTGCGACTATCGTGTTTGATAATTTTGCACGAGGGGCAGGAAGAGTTCATCGACTATCGATTGGATGCGTTCGGGTTGCACTGGCTTGAGGTCCATGACCATGTCATGTCGCACGAGGTCGAACGGCATGGCGAGTACGGCGGCAGGGATCCGCGCGAGATCGATTTCACCGCGATCGTGAGCGCGTTGATAAATCATTCTCACATGCGGGAGCGATTCGGCGTCCATAATCTTGTCGCGAATCTGCGAGGGTGCGAGGCCGGTGTCGGCCATTAGCCCCGAAAAAGCGGCGGCCGCGGCGATGGCGAAGAACCCAGCACGTGCTTCACTCAAGGCTGTCAATTGGGCGATGAGGTCGCTGCGCAGAGCGCCCGTGTTCGGGATCTCGACCGGGTTGGCGTTCCGGTAGTGCTGAAGCGCCGCGAACACGAGTTCATCCTTGTTGGCCCATCGACGATACAACACTGCAATCCCGGTACGAGCCCGCACGGCGACGGACTCCATTGTCAAATTCGCGAAGCCAGCCTCCACGAGTTCATCCCAAGCAGCTTCAAGTAGCGCGGATTCAAGTTGTTGACCGCGGCGGCGCGTGACGTGCTTTGTCGTTCGTGTGTCCATGCCTCCATGTTACAAAGTCTTGCATTTCTTAGCAAGCTCGTCTAACCTCGCGTTAAGGAATGGATTACTATCTTATATCGGAGGATGAGACGATGCCCGAAACAATGAACCCGAAGCTGTTGTCACAGGTGCAGAACGCACCGACGGTGCTGATCGTCGGCGCCGGGCTGGTGACGCGGCGCATATCCACTCGCCGGCCGGCGGTCAGGGGATGAACACGGGCATCCAGGACGCCTACAACCTCGGCTGGAAGCTTGCGGCGGTCGCAAAAGGCGCCTCGCCGGCACTGCTTGACAGCTACGAAGCTGAGCGACGACCGGTCGCAGTAGGTGTGCTTGCGCTCTCAAGCGCGCGCCTCCAACAGGCCATCAACCAAAAAGTCATCCCCACCCGCCGCGATGCGAACACAATGCAACTCAGTGTTGGCTATCGAGGCTCCGTTTTGGCACGAGACGACCGCGACGAGACATCTCTGCTCCGCGCTGGCGACCGCGCCCCCGACGCGACCAACCTGATGACGGTGCAAGGCGAACGCCGACTGTTCGACCTGACACGCGGCAGGCACTTCACGTTGCTGAGTTTTGGGGTGCAGCCTCCGCTCGAAACCTCTCCGTTCGAACTCAGGACGTTCCATGTCGTCAAACAACCGACTGGCCCTGACGACATTGCCGACACCGAAGGCTATCTCGCGAGCGCCTATGGTGCGACCGACTGTACGCTCGTGCTGATCCGTCCCGATGGCTATATCGCGCTGATTTCGGACGCCGGCGACATCTCAGCGGTATCGGACTATCTCGCCGCCATCGGCTGAGCCATTGCGCCCGGCCATCGCAATCAATCCAGCCCACTTTTGTGTTTTACATGCGTGAGACTTATCATAATTTGAGAACAAGGCAGAACACCTACCGGACGCTTCATACACCGGTTCGCAAGCGCAATCTATGCCATCCTCGTACACTATCAACAGCCCCACATCTAAAATACATGGATTCCCGACCAAATTTTTATAGATTAGTTCGAACTAACTCTTGACGTTAGTTCGAACTAATCGTAATATAGGCTCCAAGATACATGACTATTTTAGTCATGTATCAAGTCGGGAATGTCGCCATTTCGTGACAATCCGAAAGATTGATATATTTAGGAGGAGATAGGGCAATGAGTCGTGCACTCAGAACCAGCCTTGTTTGTCTCGGCGGCGCCGTAGTCATTGCAGTTCTCGTGTGGCAGGCGATTACTTCAGCGGGGAATCCGGACCCAACTGCACACGGCATCTCGCCAACCGCCGGAATTGTAGATACCGCCGTCCTGGTCTATCGCGAAGGATTGGAATGCATCTTAGTTTTATCGGCAGTCATCGCAGGATTAATTCGGACTCAAAAAGTCTACTGGAAACCCATTGCTGGCGGAGCAGGTATCGGATTCCTAGCCACGTTAGCTACCTGGTTCGTATTGGTCGGTATCTTGGCACTCGTAACGACGACGTCGACTGAAAACAGTGTGCAAGCGGCAACCGGATTATTGGCAATTGTCGTACTGCTCATCGTGATGAACTGGTTTTTCCATCGCATCTACTGGACCGGTTGGATTTCATTTCAAAACCGGAAGAAAAAAGAACTGATTCAATCCATCGAGTCTTCAGATGCTGCTAGCGCGGAAGTCACAAAATCGACAGCGTACAAAGGCTTGGTTATCCTTGGATTGGCCTCTGTGTATCGCGAAGGATTTGAAGTGGATATCTTCCTCCAGAGTATTCGGCAGCAATGTGGCACGGCCAACGTCGTCCTCGGCACAGCGTTCGGCATGGTCCTCATTCTCTTGACTGGGTACTTCACCTTCCTCGCGCACAAACGGCTGCCTTACAAGAAAATGCTCGTATTTACAGGTATTTTGCTTGGCGTCGTGTTTGAAATTATGGTTGGGGAGCAAGTCAATGAAATGCAGTTGGCCAACTGGATTCCGACGCACAGCTTATCCGTGAACTTCCCAGATTGGGCTGGCACATGGTTCTCAATCTTCAATAACTGGGAAACCACTATTGCTCAAATTGCTGCCGCTGTGTTTGTCATCGGATCGTTCTATGCTGCACGCAGTGAAAGATTCAAACCGCGCCGCACGACACCGTCTGCGACAAATGCAGCCTCCAACTTGGAACCTGCAGAAAATTGATTGCGCAGAAACGCAAAAGTGACCGTCGACTACATACATTTTTTACGCTTTAGCGCATCTCGCAACACCAAACACAACATGCGCGGTAAAATCCCATGTCTGCCATGGATGATGACCTTGTCACCATCACCTGGAGGCATGGGATTTTTACATGCCTTCGGAGCGACGCCACGAATCATTCGGTTGGTGGGGAACAAAGCATATCCAACATCCACAAAGGGATTTGCACCCGTTTATCTTAGTTGTTGTAGTATTGGGTCTGATCAATAGAACCATCTTATAAACAGCCAGTGTATCCGCAAAATACCTAACTTTTCGGTGTCTAGGGAGGCCGTGCAATGATCAATTATCGCGGGAAAGTAGCACTCGTAACGGGCGCTTCAGGAGGAATTGGGAAAGCCTATGCAAATGCGTTAGCAGCGAAAGGCTGTCATGTCATTCTCGTGGCACGCTCCAAGGACAAACTAGAGGCGTTAGCCCAGCATCTGTCTGAATCGTACGCCATTCAGGCCTTTGTCATAGCAAGTGATTTATCTAAAATGGGCTCTGCCAAAGCGGTGGCACAGGAAGTGAGCGCACTCGGCCTATCTGTCGATATTTTAATCAACAACGCCGGTTTTGGCACCTATGGACATTTTCACGAAATCGCAAGCGAGCGTGAGCAAGAAGAAATTATGCTCAATGTGGCATCGTTAGTAGATATGACGCATCTATTTTTACCCCATATGTTGGAGAAACAAGAGGGAATCGTCGTGAATGTGGCCTCACTCGCCGCTTTTCAACCGGCACCCTACCTGGCTGTATACTCCGCTACCAAAGCATTTGTACTGTCTTTCACAGAGGCACTCTGGGCGGAGTACCGGCATGATGGAGTCCGATTTCTCGCATTGTGCCCGGGCGCCACACAAACAAATTTCTTTGATGTCGCCGGTTCTTACGCTGCAGCAGGCGGAACGGCATTTTCCACGCCTGAGAAGGTAGTCCAAGCAGGTTTTCGGGGAATTGAACGGGGACAAAGTTATATTGTGGAAGGGAGTAAAAACTATTTTGCCGCACAACTTCATCGTCTCATTCCACGGAAAACGGTCGTTCGCTTGATGGAGCGGATCATGCGAGCAAAGCAATCGTAAACGCGATATGTCGTACGGTGGGGCAGGGAGGGGGCACAAATTCACAGGAAAAACCGCTCAGATCATGGAGATCGAAACAAACACCAGATCTGAGCAGCTTTTACGTGTTCAAGCACACAAAATTCACTTGAAATCGATAGGCGAGTTGAGCAATCTGCGAAACGTCACTCGGAGTTGATCTTGATGCCGCGTAATGTTAACAATTTTGATTTGCTGACAATCTACCGCACGGCGTAAGTCATGGAGAGACAATTGGTTTTGGATGCCATTCGATTTAGAGAAAACAACCGTCTCAAAATGTTGTTCACCCATGTCCATCCCACACTCCGGAGATGCTGTGTTTAACGCGAGTAATATTCGACAATCAGCGTCTCATTGACCGACACTGGAATCTCACTACGATCCGGGATTCGCTCAAGCGTACCCGTCGTCGACGCCTCATCGTAGGTTAGATACGGCGGCCGTGAAATCGTTCGTTCCAAACTCTCTTTGACAATTGCGAGTTTGGCACCTTTCTCCGTCAATCCGATCACGTCACCAACATGAACCCGATACGACGGAATATCCACCCGTCGACCATTGACCGAAATATGCCCGTGATTCACCAATTGACGTGCGCCATCGATGGTATTGGCGAATCCGAGGCGATACGCCAGGTTATCCAAACGCGTTTCCAGAATGGTCATCAGCGTGTCGCCGGTAATTCCAGGACGCCGTGCCGCCTCGTCGTAATAGCGGCGGAATTGTCTTTCTTGAACTGCATAAATATGGCGCAATTTTTGTTTTTCCAGGAGCTGCACACCGTACTCACTTCGCTTCACGCGTTTCGTTGGTCCGTGTTGCCCCGGGGGATAAGGGCGCTTATGAACCGGGCACTTAGGTGACCCGCAAAGCGCTTCTCCCGCAGTTCGGCAAAGTTTATGTTTCGCACCAGTTCTTCTTGACATATCTTCATTACATCTCCTTCGGTAGTTCATTTGTTGACCATGCAAATTGCAGATCTTGAACAGTTGCAATATGTACGTTCTCTTCAGTCAAGCAGGATAGCTCGTATTCCACCTCTTCAAAGAACGCGCAGATGAGGGCCACTACGTCTCTGTCCGTCATGTCTTTACACGACTCCACGGAATCGGAGAGAAGAATGGGCCGAAACGATTTTCCGACTTTTGCATACGCAACTGCACGAATTGAAATTTCATCTTCGCGGCTCGCCATCACTTCACAAACCACGTCGGATGAAAAACGGATTTGATTGAATACATCATCTATACACTGTTTGATGGACAACACCTTCGCAGAAGGAAGCGTGTAAAGACGTGGATTCATTTCGCTACATAGGGTACGCTGTACACACCGTTCCACTTCTCGTTGCCATATCAAATCCATTCTCCCACTCCTTTGATCAGCAGACGAGTTGTTAGTTAAATCTAATCGTCGAAATTAGTTTTTACTAACACATATAATAAAACAAATGTTGACTCCATTAGTCAAGTTTAAATTTCAGAGCCTTGCTGGTTAATTTGTAAACACGTCATCGGTACGAATCAAACCAGTGTACGTTCTGGTGATGGAACTTAGTTTGAAGAACAGACAACGGGGAAAGGGGAGGAATCCAGTTAGGGGACGCGCTCCAAACAACGAAATACAGTGTTTTGAGTCATCCCCTAAAACATTCTGCGTCGATGCATCATAAAACCGGTTCCGACATGAGCGGATATCTCTAATCGCCCCATCGAAGCCATTTATAATTCGGAATCCCCTAAAATCACGTCTCCATAATCTTTGCAAATATAAATCCTCGATTTATGCTTACCAGAAACCGCTTTCACAAGAAAATAGGTATTCGAGGGTTCAATTTGCGTACTAACAATTGTCCCTGCAATTTCTTCGCTGGTATCCAACGCATAAAAATGGACTGTATCCCCGAGATGAAAACTGTGTGGCAATGCGTCAGCAGCGCGTTTGATTCCGACACATTCTGCTGCCTTCAGAAAGTGCGACGTAATGGCATTACGTGCCTCCTCACCGCGTTTGGCCATCTCAGCTTCCCATGATCTGCGCAGTTGAGGATTTCGCACAATACCGCTCCATTTTCTTACTTTCCCCGACACCTTGTCTTTTCCGTGAGAAATCACACCAAGACCAAACATCCCGTAGGTTCGAAATCGACTCATGTGCAAACACCTCCAAAGTACCAATCGGCCGTCCCGTCATGCGTATGATATCCGCACCGGCGCTCTATTCATTCGATTTGTGCCGCCAATTCCTTCTGAATTCTTCACGTGCGCAGTCTCTGATGGAGCTATCATCGGCCGTTTTTAAGCCTGTGTCAATATTTATAAATTAAAAATCGTTTGACATTTTAAAGCCGCGTCCGTATTATCGTTTTAACAAATGTATCACGCATTATCAAATGATAAAAGTGGATTGGTGAACCAAATCGCAACCGTCCACAACAAAGGAGGAAAATTATGAAAGAAATGACATTACAAGTGAACTTGGAACAGGGGTTACACGCCAGACCCGCGTCAGCGTTCGCAAAGAAAGCGGATACATTTTCGTCGGACATCTTCATTGTAAAGGATGGGCGAAAAGCAAACGGAAAAAGCATTCTCGGATTAATGGGATTAGCCGTGACACAAGGGGCCCAGATCACACTGCAAGCAAACGGCATCGATGAAGAATTGGCTATCTCCGAGTTATCCAAAATGCTCTTATCTAAACACGAGATGCACATCTAAGCATCCATGCGAAGGAGGAAATCAGAATGTCTATCTATCACTCATTGCAAAAACTTGAGCAAGAAGGCGAGAGGATTGGCGTTGCGGTCATTGGCGCTGGTCAAATGGGGCGGGGCATGATCGCTCAAATTTCGAAAATCCCTGGAATGCAGGTTCGCGCCGTATGTGACATTCAGAGAGAGGTCGCACAAAAGGCTGTTGACGCGTATTGCCGTTACGCGAAAACCCCACATCCCAGCGTGATGGTGGAATCAGACTTCCAAAAGGTCATTGGTCACCCAGACGTCGATGTCGTCGTGGACGCGACTGGCATTCCGGAAGTAGGCGCGAACGTCGCGCTCATCGCGCTTGCAGAACACAAACATCTCGTGCTTCTAAATGTGGAGATGGATGTGACAGTGGGATCGATACTCTCCTCCTGGTTCAAATCATCGGGCCTTGTTTATACGGGCGCGGCCGGCGACGAACCCGCAGTGACGCTCGAACTCTTTGAATTTGCCAAGACAATGGGGCTCGAAGTCGTTGTCGCCGGAAAGGGAAAAAACAACCCATTTATCCCATTGTCCAATCCAGATTTGTGCCGGGCAGAAGCGGAACGCAAGCACATGAATCCACACATGTTGGCCGCTTTTCAAGACGGAACAAAAACGATGGCTGAGATGAATTTGCTCAGTAACGCCACAGGATTACTTCCTGACAAAACGGGCATGCACGGCGTTTCGGCAGATTTGAAAACGGTTACCGAAAAACTCCGCCTCGTCGAGGAAGGCGGCTGCCTAAGTCAGCAAGGTGTCGTTGAATATGTTCACGGCCTCGCGCCTGGCGTGTTCGTCATCGTCTCGAGTGACTTGACCGAAGTCACCGAGGAACTCAAGTATCTATCTGTTGGAGACGGCCCATATTACACGCTCTATCGCCCGTTTCATCTCGCCAGCTTAGAAACGCCCATTTCCATCGCTCGCGCTGCACTCTTGCAAGAACCAACTATCGCGCCGATTGGCGGTCCAGTCTCTGAAACAGTGGCCGTCGCGAAACGGGATATGGCCCCGGGGGATGCACTGGATGGAATCGGCGGATACACGGTAAGAGGAGTCATTGAAGAACACGTCCATGCAACCAAAGCTGGACACGTCCCAATCGGTCTCATTTCACCGAAAGCACGGGCGAAGCGGCACATCGCTACAGGGACGTTTATCACCTATGAGGACGTTGAACTGGATCAAACGACGACGGTTTGGCACTTGCGCTCCCTTCAAGACAAAATGTTTCCGACCGTGTAATACCGAGATAACTCGTTGAAGGGTGTTGATCGTATGCATACTGGCAATCTAATCATCCTCGTCGGAAGCGCTTGGATTCTGCAATATATACTGACCTGGTTTCAGCTTCAACATTATCGCAAAACCATGCGAAAACTGGTAACTGAGTATCAAGGCCAAGCGCAATACGCCCTATTCTCTGGTGTGTGCCGAAAAGCGCTCGGGAGGGGGGCTATTGTTATCGCCATTATCGACCAGCACGAGATTGTACACCGCTGTGAAGTTCTTTCAGGCATTAGCGTATTCGCAAAATTCAAGCCGCTTCCCGTCCAAGTTGGAAAAACGCTTGGTGAAATCGGAGAAGAGGCCAACCACATCCTCGTCCAAAAACGTGGCGTAAGCGCGAAGCAAAAATCGCAGGCGAAGGCGCTCCTGATGATTGTCGAGAACGCCCAACGTTCATACGCGGAAAAACGTCTTCAAGCAGGTCGCGGGCTTCGTACGCAAAAGGCGATACCATAAGGAGGTCATAGAAATGGAAGTCATCCAATGGCTAGGTTCACACTTTATCGGATTGTTTGACGCGGGTGGAAAAGTATTTATGAGCTATGTAACAGGCATCATTCCAACCCTAGTGGTTCTTTTAACGTTCACGAACACGGTCATTAAACTAATTGGTGAAGACAGAACGTATCGAGCTGTTCAGTTTGCATCCAAGTATCTCATTCTACGGTATACATTAATGCCGATTCTGTCCGTTTTAATCTTGACCAATCCGATGGCATACACGTTTGGACGCTTCTTGCCAGAACGACAAAAACCAGCTTTTTATGATTCGGCGGTATCGTTCGTCCATCCTGTAACCGCTTTCTTCCCGTATGCAAACGCTGGTGAACTATTCGTTTGGCTAGGGATTGCAAACGGAGTTGAAAAAGCTGGTTATTCCATTGGTCCACTCGCTGTGCGCTACTTTTTGCTCGGCATCGTCGTGATTTTCATTCGCGGTGTGGTAACCGAGCGCATTACAAACATTTTAGCGAATCGCCTTGAAAAGAAGACAGGCGCAGTCGCTACACGCGCGTCCAGTACGCTGTGAAATCATGCGATTCTCATGAATTGGAGGGATTGTGTATGGCGACCGTAAAAGTTAGCAAAGGGTCAGGCGGCTGGGGGAATGGACTCGTCCTCAAACCAGAAGGCAACCGAAACAAAGTCGTCAGCGTGACAGGAGGGGGAATCCATCCAGTGGCGCAACGCATTGCCGAATTGTCAGGTGCCGAACCAGTGGATGGATTCACCAAGTCCGTACCAGAGGAAGAAATGATGTGTGTCGTGATCAATTGTGGTGGAACCGCCCGAATTGGCGTGTATCCCATGAAGCGCATTCCCACCGTAGATGTTTTACCGTCTTCTCCTTCAGGGCCGCTTGCAAAGTTTATTACGGAAGACATTTTCGTGTCGGGCGTCACAGTCCGAGATGTCGAAGTGACGTCTGATCCGCCTGTAGAGAAGGGATCTGCCGCAGAGTCTGAAGAAGTCACCATGCCACAGGCGTCAGACGGTTGGAGTCGAGCAGCACAGTACACTGCGCCGGTCACGAGCGGCCGCGGCAGTTGGCTGATGGCAGTATCTCGAGCGCTGGGTAAACTTATCGGCACGCTCTACCAAGCGGGGAGAGACTCCGTCGATATCCTAATTCGAAATATTCTTCCCTTTATGGCGTTTGTAGCCATGTTAGAAGGTATTATTAACTATACAGGGCTTGGTAAATTGTTAGCGCATGGCCTCGTTCCACTCGCAGGCTCGTTATGGGGACTCATTGTACTGGTCATTATCTGTACACTCCCGTTTTTGTCACCCATTCTCGGCCCTGGAGCCGTCATTGCACAAATCATCGGCGTCTTGGTTGGAGCGCAAATTGGCGCAAAGGCGATTTCACCTTTCTATGCTCTACCTGCACTATTCGCAATTGATGGTCAAGTTGGTTGTGACTTTGTGCCCGTCGGATTATCGCTTGGGGAAGCAAAGCCAGAGACGATTGAATATGGGGTTCCCGCGGTTTTGTATAGTAGGTTGTTTACGGGTGTAGCTTCAGTCATCTTGGCGTATTTCGCAGGCTTTGGAATGTACTGAACGACATGAATGAGGTGTGAGAAATGAAGTCCATAGTTACACAAATTGGAGAGATGGCACTACAGTTTGAAGATGAGCGCGTCATTGTATTTTTTGGCCCAAAGGCTCCAAAGGAGTTAAGGGATATCTCCATTATTCACGAATCAGAAGTCGCGTTTGACGGAACGCTTCTTCAACCAAACCATCACTTGTTGTTCGGTGATCAAGTTTACAACATTACACTTGTGGGCACCGAAGCGGCGAGTAACTTTGCGGAGCTTGGGCATATCTCGGTATATTTTTCTGAGCCACCTGTTGAAATTCTGCCAGGCGCGGTATACGTCCAACCCTATCGTTGGCCCAAACTCGAACTGGGTATGACGATTGAAATTCGCTGAGCGGGATGCACGCAAAGAACTGTCGGTTTTGAATTACCTGTGACACCCTTCTATAGAGTAGGGACATTCAGAACAAGAAAAGAAGGTTCTAAGTTGGCTTATTCAGATGACACCAGAGTCTTAGTCAAAATCGCACATATGTATTACGACGACAATGCAACCCAAGCGGAAATCGCCGAACAACTCGGCGTGTCCCGTCCACTCATCTCAAAGTATTTGGCAAAAGCCAGAGAACTTGGCATTGTTCAAATTCGGATTCGAGATGAGTTAGCCTATCCGTACGCAACCATCGAAAAGCAACTTGAGCGAAAGTACAAACTCCGTGAAGCGATTATTGTGCCCGAGGCCCCAACGCCTGCCGTCAAGCGCAGCTTGGGGCAGGCCACTGGCCGGTACCTATCACGCATTTTGAAAAAAAACCAGACACTAGCGGTCTCGGGCGGCACCACACTTCACGAAGTTGCGAATCAAATTCCGTATATGCATCCGCAAAACTTCACGGTCGTACCGATGGTTGGGGGCGTTGGAGACGAACTGATTGACATCCATGCCAATCAGATCTCCGTACAGATAGCAAAAGCTTTGGACGCTGATGTCAAACTGCTTCACGCGCCGGTTGTTGTCGATACTGCAGAGGCAAAAGCGACATTTTTAGAGCAATCCGCGATTTCCGAAGTTCTAGAGTCCGCAGAACGCGCGGACATCGCGTTGGTCGGCATTGGTGGGAAACCTGAAAATTCTACCATGGTTCAGAATTACCTTGCAGTGGATGATTCACGAGCGCTCGACCAACAAGGGGTCATTGGAGATATCTGTTACACGTTGATTGACGAACGCGGAGAGGCTTGTAACGTCTCGTGGAATGAGCGGGTAATTGCGATATCCATTGAATCACTCCGAAACATCCCAATGGTAATTGGGGTCGCGCAGGGAGAGGACAAAGTAAGGGCCATTCACGCAGCGATGACGGGCCGTATCATTCGGGTGCTGGTGACAGATTACCCAACGGCTGAAAAACTATTGGAACTCGATTCATAACTCACTGGTGACACGACAAAGGAGAGGATTCTAGTGTCTATACCGCTGGCAAAGCGAGATTGGAACGGCAACAACGTATTGCATCTCTATTATCAAATGTGGTTAATCCGCCTATTTGACGAAAAAGTCGATGAGATGTTCGCGAAAGGTCTCATTCACGGTACAACACATTTGTGCGTCGGACAAGAAGCTACACCGGTCGCCGCGTGTGCAGCACTCTTAAAAACAGACAAGATCACCAGTACGCACCGCGGCCACGGACACTGTATCGCCAAAGGCGCTGACGTCTCCAAGATGATGGCCGAACTGATGGGGCGAGTCACGGGCTACTGTAAAGGCAAGGGGGGTTCCATGCACATCGCCGATTTGGAAGAAGGCAACTTAGGCGCAAACGGCATTGTCGGAGGCGGAATTCCAATTGCGGTTGGCGCGGCGCTCACATCGAAAATGATGAAAGAAAACTACGTCGTTCTATGTTTTTTTGGCGATGGCGCAACAAATGAAGGCAGTTTTCACGAAGCGCTGAATCTCGCAGCCATTTGGGACCTTCCAGTTATCTTCTTTTGTGAAAATAACCAATATGGGATGTCGGGATCTGTCAAAGACATGTTTCGAATCCAGGATATCGCCGACCGAGCACTCGCATACGGAATGCCAGGTCATGTTGTGGACGGAAACGATTTGGAAGCAGTCTATGACGTCGTGGCTTCCGCAGTTGCCAGAGCACGATCCGGCGCGGGTCCGTCCCTCATCGAAGCCAAGACCTACCGTTGGAAAGGACACTCGAAGAGTGATGGACGGAAATACCGGACTAGGGAAGAGGAGACAGCGTGGAAGGCCAAAGATCCCATTGAACGATTCAAAAATCGATTAATAGATGAAGGAATCGCGACGGAAGAACAACTGAACGATTTAAAGGCGCGCGCCAAAATGGAAATTGAGCGTGCGGTTTCCTTTGCAGAAAGTAGTCCTTACCCGACACTTGAGATGTTAGAAGAGGATGTATACGCACATTGATCAGCCAAAGGGGTGAGAAATTTGAGAGAAATCACATATCAAGAAGCAATCCGCGAGGCAATGAGTCAAGTGATGCGCGAAGATGAACGCGTGTTTATTCTAGGTGAGGACATTGGCGTGTACGGGGGCGCATTCGGAGTAACGCGCGGCATGATTGAGGAGTTTGGTCCAGAACGCGTTCGCAATACACCTATCTCAGAAGCCGCCATTGCGGGTGCAGCCATTGGTGCTGCATTAACCGGGATGCGTCCAATTATGGAATTACAATTCTCGGACTTCGTGACCATCGCGATGGATCAATTAGTCAATCAAGCAGCAAAGATTCGGTATATGTACGGTGGAAAAGCCTCTGTGCCTATGGTTGTGCGGGCCCCAGGCGGATCGGGAACAGGAGCGGCCGCGCAACACTCCCAAAGTTTAGAGGCCTGGCTTGCGCACGTACCGGGACTAAAAGTGGTGCAACCAGCAAACGCCTACGATGCCAAGGGCCTATTAAAAGCCGCCATAGACGACAACAATCCAGTGATTTTTTATGAGCACAAACTGCTGTACTCAACGAAGGCAGACGTGCCAGAAGAACTCTACTCCATACCCCTTGGAAAAGCCGACATCAAACGAGAGGGAAGCGACGTTACGCTTGTGTCAACAGGCATCATGGTTCAGAAATCGCTTACAGCAGCTGATGTATTAGCCAAGGACGGCATTCAGGTTGAAGTCATTGACCCGAGAACATTAGTGCCGCTGGATATCCAAACTATCGTCGACTCGGTCAAGCGGACCGGTCGATGTGTGGTCGTCTACGAAGCGGTCAAACGTGGGGGATATGGTGCAGAGATTGCCAGCTTAGTGGCGGAGAGTGAAGCATTCGATTTCTTAGATGCCCCGATTATTCGATTAGGTGGAAAAGAAGTGCCGATTCCTCAAAGCCCGGAACTGGAACGACATGCTGTCCCGCAGGTGGAAGACATCGTGGAAGCGATTCGTAACATGATGCAAAAAGCGTAGGGGAGGGAGAACGCTTGAACGAAGTGACAATGCCTAAATTGGCGATGACGCAAGAAATGGGCACCATTCTTCAGTGGTATAAACGCGAAGGGGATTGGGTAGAAGCCGGCGAGCCACTCCTTGAAGTGATGACGAACAAAATCAACATGGATGTTGAATCTTACGTGGACGGTGTCCTGCGCAAGCGCCTGTATGAAGAAGGGGCGGAGGTCCCCGTTCTGAACGTCATTGCATACATTGGTGATGCCGACGAACCCCTTCCAGATAACAATTCGGGAGAATTATCCGTATCATCAGATTTGAGCCATTCCGAGACGTCTGCAGCGCATCATCCGCAGAAGTCTGTCTCGACCCGAGTTCGTGCGACACCGGCTGCACGTGCTGTAGCGAGGAAACTGGGTGTCTTGTTGACAGACGTACGAGGTACCGGGCCAAACAACCGAATTCAGCGAGAAGATGTCGAGGCGTTCGCGATATCGCGCCCCTCTTGTTCAACCACCACGCCAGCTGAACGTAGACTAGCGTCACGTACGGCGTCGCAGACGGAATCGTCCATACATGTGACTCCTGAGGATAATCTAACTGCTGCGCCAGTGGACTCTTGCTCGCGTGTGCCATACCATGGCCTCCGCAAAATGGTGGGCGATAGAATGGCGACCAGTGCCTCACAAGCCCCACACGTCACCTTAGTGCGGGAGATAGATGTGACGCAAACCCTCGAGTTGCGTCGTCGGTTGATGCCGATTGTTGAAGAACAAACGGGCGCTCATCTGTCGCTGAACACCATGGTGCTATTTGCAACTGCACATGCATTGGCGAAACATCCAAATGTAAATGCCACGTGGGCTTCCAAGGATGAAATCATCCAACATCATTCTGTTCATCTCGGAATGGCGGTCGCTGCACCGCGGGGACTCATGGTACCCGTGATCCATTTCGCGAACACGTTATCGATTTTGGCATTATCGGAGCAAGCGTCTCAGCTTGTCAAAAGGGCCAGAAACGGGGCACTGACACCGGACGATCTCGAAGGTGGAACATTCACAATGAGTAATTTAGGAATGTTCGGAATCGAGTCGTTCAATCCAATCATCAACTTTCCACAAGTTGCTATTCTCGGCGTCGGAGCACTCATCGAAAAGCCAATTGTCGAAAACGGAGCAATTGTGGTTCGTCCCATGTTGACGCTAAATTTATCGTTTGATCACCGTGTTCTCGACGGCGCGGATGCGGCAAAGTTCCTTCAGACAGTAGCCGATTACCTTACTTGCCCAGATGAACTCTTTGTCGCGCTACACGCTTAACCTTCGGCAATGACCAGTCAACGAAGGGGGCATATGCATGGCCCCCTAGTTCCAAAGAGATAGAAGTTAGAGTAACATACCACCCGAAACCTCGATGCGCTGGGCATTAACCCAACCGTTTTCGTCGGACAACAACGAACAGATAGCCTCTCCAACGTCCTGTCTGGGATTATGGACGCGGTCGGTGAGGGCGTTACCGATTTGCTTTCCACGCTGATGATTACGACAACTTGAGTGTATCTAACCGTAGGCAAAATCTCGGCATAAACCGTTCAAGGATTCCAGATCAGGGTGCTCGCATTGACTATTCGTATACTAATTATTAGCATACAAATCATGAAGCATAAAGAGATTTATACAAACTGTTTGGCGTTCCAGTTGACACAGGCACGTAAGAAAGTATTTGCGTGGTATGGGAATTACCTCAAGCCGCTTGGGCTAACGCCCGCTTCAGTTTACGTGCTGGGCGTACTGCGCGACAAGGAGTACGCAACTCCCAGTGAAATCAGCCATCTACTTGAGCTGGAGCGTCCAACCGTCACGACACTTTTGTCCAGAATGGAACGTAGCGGATTGGTCAACCGAGCTCTCAACCCGAGTAATCGGAGAGAGACGTTGGTCAGTTTGACTGATACGGGAAAGGAGGCGTGCGACAAGGCGTACCCACTGCTGGTAGAGGCAGACAAGGCACTGAACACGGTGTTGAATGGAGCATTCGCACAGGTAAAAGAACAAGTTGAAAATTTGAACCGAATGTTACAGGAGGCAGCGGAATGAACAGACAATTTATCGTTCATTTGTCAAATAAGCAGAAGCATTTGATGACAAAAGAACTCATACAGGGACATGTCTCGTATCTAGGAGAGCTCAAACAACAGGGTAAATTACCGTTTTGCGGTCCCTGTAAAGACGAAACGGCAATCATGATTCTGAAGGCCGACTCATTGGAGGAAGCAGAAGAATTGCTTGCGGGAGACCTATTCACGAGAGCAAATTACTATCAAGATCGAAGAATCGTCGAGGTGGAAGAAGCTACACCAGAAAATAACTTTCTATTCGATGATGTTCTCGTGAATTTGAGGAATCATTCATAAACCACTTCCATCAAGATACGGTGTACACATTAAAGGTCAATGCGTACACCGTCTTTGTTATCCGAATGAATCAATTTGTGTGCGCCGCTTTTGCAAAATGGTTCACATAGAGGTTTCAAATGCGTTCTGATTGCGAGGAATCAACGCTAAAATAGTGTTTGACACACCTGCAATCATCGTAATGCACGTCATACTGATCATTAAGGTTCGTACTCCATACTTCTCAGTCACAGCACTTGCAACAATCATCAAAATAAGGGTTAACCCTTGTTGCGGTGGATCCAGGAGGTTATGAATTCTCCCCATTTTTTCAACTGGTATGGCGTGTTGCATATAAGTCGTAAAGCCGACATTTTCAGCCGTCACGAATACGCCCATCATAACTAATCCGATTACTGCCTGCCAAAAACCTTGAGCCAACGCATATATGAAGTACCCTATACCACCAAGGATGCTTCCACAGGCAAGTAAAAATTTTGTCGATAAACGCTTTGCAAACACACTTAACACCAAAGAACCCAATAAAAAGCCTAATCCTGCTGCTACGCACATCATTCCATACCCGAAACGTCCCAAATGGAGGGCTTTTTCCGCAAATATCACTTCTTGTGAGTCGGCCGCCTGACCAAACACCTGACTTGCCGCAGTAGCAATAAATAACGAAGTAAACAACCAATTTTCAGTTAAAAACTGTTTTGCTTCAATCCAATCACTCCTTAATCGATTCCAGGCTCCACCATGGTCTTGTGGTTCATCATTTTCAGCGTGTTCATCGGACAGTGGGGGTAATAAGAAAAATGACACACTGGAAATCAAAAAACTGAGTGCATCGATCCACAAAGCAAAAGCGGTCGATCCCAATTGCATCAGTACACCAGCAGTAAGGAACAGCGACTGAAAATTGTGCTCCCTAAGCCAAGTAAGAATAACAACGGATATATCCAGTAAATTGGTACTAATGGCAACAAAAACACAATGATTGTCCGCGATATTTCAACCGCGATTAAAGTTGAGCGAAGCGGAAGTCGATCCGTTATGCTTCCAACCCAACTGCCGATTAGCAACTGTTCTGCTAAAGGAACTCCCCAAATCGATGCGACTGCAAAGGCTGAGTTGGTCGTGTTTAAAACATACAAATTCAACGCTACCAGATATACGAAATCCCCAATGTTCGAGACGCCATTCGCAGTAACTAAAATGACAACCGATAGCCATTCCTTATCGACTCGTTTCATGGAATGTCTCATTCCTCCAGTGATTAGTAAGCACAAAAAAACCGTTTGGAGCACACGCCCCAAACGGCCATAGAATGCTTGCAGTGAAAAACTAACCGCAAAGAGCAAGCATGCTAACTGAATTACCGAAAAAGGGCATACCTATCCCGTCGGCAACGACTGCAGGCATTAAAAGGCACCCTGTCGGCAACCGCATTAACTTGCTCACTCCTCTCAGATAATTTAATTAATGATATAAGGGAATAGACACGCGGTCAACTGTTCTCGCACATAAGACAACACAAACGAATTTGAGTTACAATTTCTTCAATCTCAAAATTGTTGATGGCGGTGTTATTGGAGTGACAAGACATATTAAGTTGGTGTACGGAGTCGGTATAGTCATTTTGCTTGTCTCTCTTTATTTCGATTGGAACTTGCATAAAACACACCAGAATTTCAAGACAAACGCTCAGGCCAATCTTGTGCTTGGTGTTGGATTGATAGGTCAAGCTCACGACTTGATTAAACGTGGCAACGCCAAAGCAGCAACCCCAGTCGCTTATGAGGGTATTGGTTATCTTCGTGCCTCAGCTGGCGAGATGGAGCAGTTGGGCGTAGACAATGTTTCAGGTGTTGCCAGCTTTATGGACCAAGCCATGTCAAATATCTTAGATTTAGACAAGCAACCTGCCGATACAGGCACGAAGGAGCATGACCAACAAGTCATTGAAACACTGGAGAGCAATTTCAAACCGTTCGCGCGAATCAACTACGGTTCCATGAGTGATGGGCAGCTAAAGCAAGCCCTAGATCATGTATATCAAGCGATGACGCCGCAAGAGCGACAACAATTTGGAGGGTGAAATCTTCGCTTACGGGTGCGAAACTTCAACAATGTAAAAATTATGCTCATAAGGGGCATCGTTGCAAAATTGCAGGAGGAAATACCAAGTGACCAACAAAAAATATACGCTCTTTTTGATTTTTATCGGCGTGATTTGCGTCTATGCCGCCGTTCATTCGTTCTTCTTTGTCCATTCGAGACCCGTGCTCAGTGACGCAATACAAGGTTTTTTCGTTGGTTTCGGAGTGGCGATTATCACGGCTCAACTTGTTGCGAAGATCAAATCAACAAAGGTCAACGGATGGACTACCATGTATGGATTAGGCGTGCCCAGTAACGGCATGCTGATGCGGGCCGCGTGCACCCTAGCCTTTCCTGGGCCAGTAAACATACCGCAAGAGGCGATGTACTGGACCACATCCGTTGACGGCGCGAGTCATGAACTCTCTGGAGAGCACGACTACACCATGCATTTTCCCGCAGGTGGACTTCCGCCGAATCAGGCGTTCTGGTCACTGACTATGGGTGATGCGAAGAATCGTTTTGTGGCGAATCCAATAAATCGTTACAGCGTGAGTGATCGTTCAGGACTCGTCCCAAATGCCGACGGTTCTATCGATATTTACATTCAGAAGACCGCTCCGGTGGGGTGTGAATCCAACTGGTTACCCGCTCCCTCGGGCAAGTTCATTCTTTGGTTCCGCGTGTATATTCCCGGTGCGCCAATTCTAGACGGAAAATACAACGTGCCACCGGTTGTGAAGGTGAAATGATGGAGCACATGGAGTACGAGCATTTGCTGATATTCGGCTCGTTCATGGTCGCAGCATGGTTCATTGTCATCTACTTTTTGCCGCGCATGTTGCTGTTCGTGTTCAAGAGAGCAATCCTCGTCAAGGGGTTCGGCGACGGTCCCGTTCCAATCAACACGCTCTATACTCAGCCTCAGGCGCTATTTGCAGATCCATTCAATGCCTCAGGATCAAAGTTAATGACTACTGGTGTTAACCGTGACACGCTCCTCGTGATCGGCTGGTTAGATCTGAGAAAAGGTCCGCAAATCTTACATGTGCCGGACATGGACGGTCGCTATTACAGCGTGCAGTTCACCAATCCGTCAAACAACACGAACTTTGCCTACGTCGGCAAACGAACCACGGGAACCGAGGCTGGTGCCTACCTCATTTGCGGTCCCGGCTTTAGAGGATCCGTGCCGGAGGGAATGTCACAGATTTCTTCACCAAACAACTCGGTACTTGTGATTGGTCGCGTTTTTGTCGAGAACCACAGCGACTTACCGATGGCCCATGGGCTCGCGAAACAGATACAATTATCGCCGTTGGCATAGCCAAGGTTGCGATGTTCGCTGCAAATCGTGATGACGACGTTGAATGTGTATTCGCCTAAGAAATTCAATTCAAGGGGTGTGGAGCATGATGCTATTTACGTCCACACCCCTTAGCAAAAACATCCAATTTGGCATAATAACAAAGACTATCTTTCTCAAATTTTTAAAACATGAGTGATCACTCGAGCTTTATAATTTTTGCATACACCTAGACCACCTCATGAATCCGCTTCCATAAACAACGAATTTTGCTTTCTCTTGCACGTTGCTGGGGACATTCCCAGTGACGATTCCCAACCAAAATCGAGGAGGGGTACTGTGTTAACACCAGCCGCGTTAACGACAGGTAAGGGTGAAACATTTTGTATTAACCCGGATTTCGACGATTGTGTCCTCATGAACTGGTGTGAATAATTGAAAAGGTGCTCCCCGTATGGCTAAGATGAGTTTGTCGAGAACCACATCTTCGCTAGGAAGGAGCACCTTTTGGGTGAAACAATATAATCATACACGAAGTCAGTTTGCTCGTAAAAGCTCTACAATTCATACTCGCTACGATTTGAATGCCGCCACCTCCTTTGGCGGTGCAAGTGGTCTCATAGATTTCGTTTTGGGAACGGGTATTGACAGGGAGTTTTGGGTACATGGATTACGCAAGGGCAGAAACACCCAGTTCCACATGGACGATATTGCTCTGACCGTCATTTTCGGTTCCTTGCTGGGTCAGGAACGGATTTTCCACTTTGAGGACATCGAACAAGATCCCCTGTTGAAGCTGAAGTTGGACGTGCCGAAACTGCCTGATACGACTCTGTTGTATAAGGATCTGAAGCGGCTCGGTTCCGACGCTGGCATCAAAGCGATACGTTCGGCGCATAGACAAATCCTAAGGTCACTTCTCCCCAAAGGACAAGGCATCGTGGTCGATATCGACTCCTCTGTAGAGACTGTTTATGGCGCGCAGCAACAGTCCGCTGTTGGATATAATCCACACCATCACGGACGAGCGAGTTTCCATCCCTTGCTGGCGTTTGATTCACTCACTGGTTGTTGTCTCTATGATGAGTTGCGCTCTGGTGACGCCCATACATCAGATGGATTTGCGGATTTCTACAAGGCGATGAAAGACCAGTTGCCGGATGGCGTCAACATTCGTGCCGTCCGCATGGATAAAGGGTTTACCGGAGAAAAAGTGTTTCAGATATTGGAGCAAGATCAGCGGGATTACGTCATCAAACTGAAGTGGACCAAGCGACTCGCACAGTTGGCGCAAGCGCCAAATCTCCTCTGGCACTGCATCACAGAGAGTGACCGGGAACATTGTGACGTTACTTCCATCATGTATCAGGCAACATCCTGGGACAGGCCTCGGCGGGTCGTGATTGTGCGTCGCTTAGACATTGACCCCCAGGAGTGCCTGTGTGCGGATTGGCTCTGGGAATACGAGGCGATTGCCACAACGTTTGACTGGAGCGGCGAGGATGTATGGCACTTCTATAACTTTCGTGGTAACGCTGAGAATCACATCAAGGAAGCCAAATATGGATTTGCCATTGACCGATTCTCCAGCCAGAATTTCGATGCCAACAAAGCGCTGCAAGGTCTAAAGCTACTTGCGTATAATCTACTCCTGCTGTACAAGCACGTCGCGCTTCAACCAGGGGTGCGACAGTGGACCGCCGGACGGCTCAGACGAAGACTATTCCATCTACCTGGGATTCTAGTGCGTCATGCACGCCAGTGGAGCATTCGTCTTCCCGTGTATGCAAAGCATCGGTCGTTGATCATGCTTCATGCCGCCACGTAGATTTTTCTTCCAATTGAAAAAGTGGAGTTCATAGCCTGGCTTGGGGAGGGGGGAATTGTGTCCATTGCTCTAGTTCCGTACCATGATTTCGCCGTGTTCGCTAACAAATCCACCAAATACTTGAAAACATGCCCCGGTCAATGACCTCAATCACCTAATCGTCGAAATCCGGGATTAAAGAAGGGGAATTTCCGTCCGCTAAGCTCGTCAAGTTTTATCAACTCGATGAATAAACCAGACATCCGTGACTCAAAAACCTCTAAGACCATTAAACCAATCCCACAATTCTCCTGATATCGTGTCGACTTACGATGAGAAATGGAGTTGAATGAAAATGTCCACACTATCGACCGTTAAATTCCCATTTTGGAGCAAACAGTGGATTGGCGGCACATGGAAAGAAGGAGCCAGTTCGCGCTACGAGACCGTGACGAATCCATTCAACCAAGAGATATTGGCTGAAATCAAATTAGCAAGCAAAGAAGATATCGACCAAGCTTACCAGTTTGCGAAACAAGTGCAACCTTCCTGGGCAAATGCTTCGGCGTATGAACGAGCTGGTGTTCTAGAACGAGCTGCGGAAATATTAGTTCAACGGAAAGAAGAAATTGTCAACTATTTGGTTCAAGAAACCGGAAGTTCCCAATTAAAAGCGAGTATCGAGGTAGATACGTCAATTGGGGACTTGAAGTATGCAGCACAGTATTCGTTCAGATTAAGCGGAACCATTTTACCGTCTCTCATTCCTGGAAAGGAAAATCGAGTGTATCGGAAGCCTGTTGGCGTGATTGGTGCAATCACGCCGTGGAATTGGCCGTTTTACTTAAGTATTCGCGTGATTGCTCCGGCGATTGCGACAGGAAACAGCATTGTCTTGAAAGCGGATTCTCAAACACCAATTACGGGTGGTTTGCTGATTGCACAAATCTTTGAACAAGCAGGGCTTCCAAAAGGCGTGCTCAGTGTGGTTGTGGCGGATGTTCAAGAAATCGGAGACTATATGGTTGAGCATACGATTCCAAGCGTCATTTCCTTTACCGGTTCCACGGCTGCAGGAAGGCGGATCGGCGAAATTGCTGGACGGACGCTGCGAAAGGCCGCCCTCGAGCTTGGTGGAAACAATGTGTTTATTGTGCTGGATGACGCAAATATTGACCAAGCTGTCGCCGCTGCTACATTCGGGAAGTTTTTGCACCAGGGTCAAATTTGTATCGCGACCAACCGGATCATCGTTTGTCGCAGCGTTTATGAAGAATTCATCACCAAATTTAAAGAATCAACAATGAAAGTAAAAGTTGGCGATCCGGCAGATCCTGAAACCCTGATTGGTCCATTGATTAATCAACGTCAAGCTCAGAGAATCATGGACCTGATCCAACAAAGTCTTCGTGAAGGCGCAACGTTGGAGCTGGAAGGAAAGCTCGAAGGGAATCTGATGTCACCTTTTATTCTTACAGATGTCACAAACGATATGGCTATCGCAAAACAGGAGATTTTTGGCCCTGTCGCCGCGATTATTCCGGTTGATAATGAAGATGAGGCCATTCGTATCGCCAATGATTGCGATGCTGGTTTGAGTGGTGCGGTGTTCTCGGGATCGATAGAACATGGAGTTCACGTTGCCCAGCAAGTGGTCACCGGGATGATTCACGTCAACGACCAAACAGTAAACGTAGAACCGAATGTTCCATTTGGGGGCGAGAAATCGTCAGGAATTGGACGCTATTGCGGAGAGTGGGGTATTGAAGAATTTACAACCCTGCAGTGGATTTCGGTGCAGAAAGAAGACCGTCAATATCCTATTTAATCTACGTGTCGTTGAAGTTTTGCAGTTCAGCACAAAGCACCTGGTCGGTTGAATCAGGTGCTATCTGGTGGCTTGGGGGGATTAATGTGGGAACTGAGGTTATTGATCGGCTTCTGGAGGGGGCTGTCGAAGAGGGAGATGTTCCCGGGGTAGTGAAATGCGGACGGTGTGACCTATCACGGGGCATTTGGCCACAGGGCCGTGGACAGTCGTGTACCGATGACAACCGATACGATATTTTGGATCGCGTCGATGACTAAAGCCGTCACTTCCGTCGCCGCCATGCAACTCGTTGAGCAGGGCAAACTCCACTTGGATGAACCGATCGAGCGTGTATTGCCTGAGTTGACGACCGTCAAGGTCTTGGAAGGATTCAGCGAATCTGGTGAGCCAAGGCTTAGAGCCCCGAAGCGGCCGATGACGCTTCGCCATCTGCTGACGCAATCGAATACAGAAACATCACGCTCAGCACGCCGCTTGTTTTTGATCCGGGTGACCGTTGGGAATACGGCATCACCAACATTCTGGAAAGTCTGCGGCACCAGTCTGTCTGGCGCACGGCGTGTGCGACAGACAGACAAAGCTGTCGCATCCCTTACCTTACACGGGCCTTGTGTTTCTCGAACGTAAATAAAATGTCGTGATGCTCGGCAAGGTCGGGACTGGCAAGACTCATTTAGCAACAGCCCTTGGTGTGGAAGCATGCCGACGAGGGCATGACCAACGAGTACAGATTAACTTCGACATATCAGCAGGGATTTGTCACCAGATGCTGAACGGATCTTGTATTGAACTATCGACGGCTTATCCAGAACAAGCCGTAACCAGCGGGTTTGGATGTGGTGGCGAACATGGAAATTGGCAGCATCAATCATTTGCTGTTTTCTGTCTCGAATCTTGAGAGGTCGATTGAGTTCTATCAAAAGGTTTTTGGAGCAAAGTTATTGGTCAGGGGCAGGAAATTAGCCTATTTTGATCTGAATGGACTATGGTTAGCGTTAAACGTAGAAGAGGACATTCCGAGAAACGAGATTCATCAATCATATACTCATATTGCTTTTTCCTTAAAGCCGGAGGAATTTGATGAGGCTGTAGAAACGCTGAAGGCATTAGGGGTTAACATCCTGGCCGGACGTATTCGGGATGAACGAGATAAGCAGTCTGTCTACTTTACTGACCCCGATGGTCATAAATTTGAATTTCACACCGGAACTTTGAAAGATCGTCTTGATTACTACAGAGAAACTAAAACTCACATGCAGTTTTTTGATTAAGCAGTGTTACTAGAAACCGGCTCATGTTTTCAACTATTAATTGCAAACATTTAATTCAACATGATTCTTATTGTTAACATAATATATATTATCGGACGTTGAATTTTAAACCATCAAAACCCAAAAGTCCCGCTTTGAGATCTCGATAACGCCGACCTCCTCGAAAAGCGAAATGCCGGCGCTCAAATGTTGTGTTAACTACGCGGTGTGTGACTTGCGAAAGCGAATCGCGTCCACTTTCCTGCAACCATAGACGAATAATCCAAGGACGACTAGGCGTACCAAGATCGTCAAGATAATGGAGAGTATCCAAGGCGTAAGACTCACAGTGCGGTTGCGAGTCCAAGTGTAAATTGCAAAACACACGACCAATAACATCAAGTAACCTGTCATTTCTGATGTGCCTAGTGGAGCCAGGTGGTGTCCCGTCAAGTGGTGTAAATTGAGTGCAACCACTTCGTGTCGGCTATTTATGCAAAACTGACGTTGGCGCCAGTAATTGCGGTTCTTGAGTGCTCATGAGTTTTGCCATTGACTCTCGGCTAAAGTAGCGCCTTGCTACAATCCATTCATCGTTCTGTTCCTGGAGGATTGCTCCGCCTAGACGAATGACAGACTCTCGGTTCGGGAAGATACCAACGACATCGAAGCGTCGCCTGAGTTCACGATTTAAGCGCTCAAGTGGGTTTGTCGAGCATATCTGTTTCCAGTGTTCCTTCGGGAATGCCATGTACGCTAGCACGTCTTCCTCTGCACGTTCCAAGACATCCATCGCCTTTGGAAACTTTCCACGAAGTTGCTCTACGACCACATCCAGTTGCTGTTTGGCTGTTTCCTGTGTTGGCTGAGCGAATATGGTCCGGACAATAGACGAGACCATCGGTTGCGACGCTCTAGGCACCTGGCTGAGGATGTTGCGCATTGTATGAACTCGACAGCGCTGCCAGGTCGCTCCGGTCAACGCAGAGCCAATCGCACTGCGCAGTCCTTCGTGAGCATCACTAATTACCAGCTGTACACCACGCAACCCACGCGCAACCAGACTTCGGATGAATGTCAGCCAAAACGAGCCATCCTCACTAGTCCCAATGTCAAACCCCAACACCTCACGCTCACCGGTGTCTCGCACGCCAATTGCAATTACAAATGCCATACTCTGAACTCGTCCGCCTTCACGGACTCTCGGGAATGTCGCATCCAACCATAGATATGGGTATGTCCCCTCAAGTGGGCGGTTTTTAAATTCCTGCACTACTTCGTCTAACTCTTTGCAGATACGAGATACTTCACTCTTGCTAATTCCTTGAATGCCCATAGACTCAACCAACTCGTCCACCTTGCGGGTGCTCACACCATGCACATACGCCTCTTGAACAACGGACAGCAACGCCTTCTCAGCTTTCCGCCGAGGCTCTAGCATGCTGGGGAAGTAGCTTCCTTTCCGAAGCTTCGGAATCTGCAAATCAATCGTTCCGACACGGGTGTCCCATTCCCGTTCTCTGTAACCATTACGGCTATTGCTGCGTTTCTCACTGCGCTCATACCGTTCAGCGCCAATCAAGGAGCTCACTTCAGCCTCCATCACTGCCTGGGTTAGGACTCTCAGCCCTTCCTTCAAAAAATCGACATCACCATCTTCTAATCCGATCTTGCGAATTAACTCCAAAAGTGCGATCTTGTCTGTAGAAGCCATCGATGTGCCTCCCTACTAATTGCTCGACACTTTTAGTAGATTGCACTCGATGGCTTTTTCGTCAAGATCTAGCCGTGGAATTTACACCACTACCTAAGACTCTAACTGGAGCCATAATCGGATAACCAGCAAACACCACCGAATTCATTGAAAATTCATGCGTCATTCTCCCTATGAGCCACACGATACAAAATGGAGTCAAGTTGTGACTCCAGAAGACGACCCATCTGGGTGTCGGTATCGGCTTTAACGTGGATGGTATCACGTCGTTCATACGCATTTGAACAAACAAGGATATGACAAAAACCATCAAACATAGTAACGATAATGTAAGAAACCAACGAGGTGACATACCGTAGGTTTCACGAATGATGCGCCGACGAACTTCCCTCGCTGTTCCAAACGATGCGAAGGCGGACGCATGTGCTTCTTCTTCGGTCAATCCACGCTTTATCGCTTGTTCAATCGATTCTTCCAGATGGTCCTGCATCTCTTCCTGCCACACCTGTTTTTCGCGCTTTGAAAGATATGTACCTTTGAATACGCTAAAAAAATAATTATCGAAGTTCTTCACTCAAGTCCCACCTTCCCCAAAAACACCGACAACACTCGTTGTTCCTCCGTCCATTCACGTCGAATCTTTTCTAGTTGGCTCTTTCCACGCTCGGTTAATGTGTAATAGCGTCGACGAGGGCCTGTCTCTTTGTCTGTACCCCAATATCCCTCAATAAAATGTTCTGCCTCAAGTCGCTTGAGCGCTGGATATAAGGAGCCTTCTTTGAGGTGTAATGCCCCGTGTGTTCGTTCATTCACCTTTTGGACAATCTCATATCCGTATGTATCACCTGTCGCTACAATTGAGAGGACGATTCCATCAAGGTAACCTCTAATCCGTTCATTCCGCATTTTTCACACCTCTATATACATAGATAACTTATGTATATAATAAATGCATGCAACGACGCGAGTCAAGAAGCGTGCAAAATGATTGCCCGTGCGATATAAAGCCGGATGTGGAGGCATTCATGTGGTAAGCAAGAGAAAGCGCCTGGCCGTACGAGCAAAGGAGCATATTTGGAAAAGGGGGACTTTATGTACTTTGATGCACAAAACGTTTCAAACGGATCCAACGGACTGGTTCATCGAGAAATTGCACCTAGAGTGGCCTCGCACGCGAGAACAAGGTCTGCCCCTTTCAAGAAAATTTGCAGCCCCCGTCGCCCGGCACTAATACTTACAGGGTCTAGAGCATGAACGGTTTCATCAATATAGAGTGGATATTTTTTCTTCACACCTAGTGGAGAAACTCCGCCTCGAATATATCCGGTCAACGTCTGAAGGTCTTTTACATGGACCATCTCTACCTTTTTATTCCCACTGATGGATGCCAGCGCTTTTAAGTCGAGTTCTCTGTCCCCTGGGATGCAGGTCATTAAAACGCCTGTCTTATCGCCGCGAAGCACGAGTGTTTTGAAAATTTGCGACGAGGCAATCCCCACCTTTTGTGCGGCTGTCTTTGCGTCGAGCGCTTCTTCATCCCAGTCGTACTCGTGCACGTTATATGGAATGTTTAGTCTATCCAATATGCGACATGCAATTGAGCGTTTTGCAGATTGATAAAGCCTTGTAGGACAAGGGCTTGGAAGACATGAAAAAGGACTTCACCCCAACCTTCGAGAAGATTTCAAGTGACCAAACCAGAAATTTTCGAGGAGGGAAGTCCCACTATGTATATTCTCCAACCATCGCTCTTTTCCTTTGAGGACTGGCTAGAAATTGACTCCAGCGATCGTCTGCCCTTGTTCTTTGCTGTCTTGGATTTACAACCCTATGCTTCGAAATTGAGAAAACAGTCACCCCAAGGCGCGAAACCTATGAATCGTGAAGCGATTCTGCGTGCACTGCTGGCTGCTCCGCTTGAAGGAATCTCAACGTTCACAAGGCTTCATGAACGGTTGGCGCGAGATATACGCTTTCGCTACCAGTGTGGGTTTCGAATCGACGAAGCAGCCCCGTCGGTCTCCACACTGAGTCGCGTGTTTTCAGCCGTTGTTGAGTTGGGTCTCGCTGAGAAGCTCTTCATTGACCTGGTCAGTCAATGTAAAGAAGCGAGCATCATCAACGGTCGCCATTTGGCTGTGGACAGTGCCGCCGTGAAGTCCTACGAGAAAAAGCAACCTAAGTCCAAGAGCCAGGAAACGGGCAATGCCAACTGGGGCGCAAAATACGATACCTTTGGCAACAAACTTGCTTGGTTCGGATACAAATTCCACTTGGCTGTGGACACCGCGAGTGAACTGCCAGTTGCTTTGGATGTCACACCAGCGAACGTCTTTGATGGTGAGATGGCGGCGCCATTGCTGGAACACGTCGTGACGACGCACGGTTGGAAAATCGACTTTGTCATGATGGACGCTGGATATGATCAAGTCAAAAACTATGAAACGGTTCGTCAATATGGTGCACAGGCAATTATCGCGATGAACAAGCGCGGTGAAAAAGAACCGCCTGAAGGAATAGCATCGGACGGGACGCCGCGTTGCACGATGGGATATGACATGGTGTATTGGGGTGCAGACGGTGACCGACTAAAGTTTCGCTGCCCGCACGCGGTTGGGAAGGTAGATTGTCCGCTTGGAATCGCGACATGTTCCGAATCCAACTACGGTATGGTGGTCAAAAAGCGGATCACAGAAGATATTCGGCGTTACTGCGCACCACACCGAGGCACGCAGAATTGGAAGCTGTTATACAACGAGCGAACTGCTGTAGAGCGTTGTAACGCAAGACTTAAGACGAATTTGACGGCGAACGACGTCCATGTCCGAGGCATTCGAAAAGTAAAGACGTACATGTTCCTCAACGCGATCGTGTTACTTGCATCGGCACTAGCTGTGAACCATATCGAACGACACAAGAAAACTGCATAAATCATAACGAGTTGACCTGACGAGAAACGGCGCTCGAATACCAGTATGTGGAATTCAGTTCACTTACCCTAGATGCTGTTCCTTTTTCACCTCTACCCAAAACGACCATTCTGCAAAACGCTCAATTGTCTTTGTTGCCATTTCCATCACCTCTTCAAGCTGGTCAAGTCCGTTTCTCTAGCGTCTCGAGATTGCGTTGCATGAGTTCTGCCACATCGTGTGCGAGCTTGTCTGGAGATGCTCTGAGTCCCTCTACCACACCGCGTATGGTGTCTGTGGATTTGTTCTGGCTCAACTTGGCCGTACCCTCCATGGACGTAATCTCGATTTCAAGTCCAATGACGGCCTGTTCCATTTTCACATAAAACGCCTCGTCCATATGATCCAAGAGCGTGGAATTTGGCTCGTGAAAGCGGACGGTCTCCTTCAAAAGTTCATGCAGTAGCTGCGCATCCTGTATGATGTGACACGTCCCTGTTGCGTGTACCGCCACGTAGTTCCATGTCGGAACGGCCTGACTTTCAGCGTACCAAGACGGCGAAATGTATGCATGTGGACCTTGAAAGACCGCCAGAACCTCCGTCTCATGAAGCGCTTTCCAATGCGGATTTGCTTTTGCGAGATGACCCAACAACACAAATTTCTCAGGGGCTATTTGGCGAATGACGAACGGAAGATGCGTCGCATTCGGGTGTCTGTTGACATGGGAGAAGAGAATGCCAAAGTTGTTCTGGCGAATGAACTGAATCATCTCATCCGTGTTTTGCATCGCAAATGCTGCAGGTGTGTACACGATGGTTCCTCCCTGTGCGTGGTTGACTACAAACCATCGTACCTTCTTCTCTCCTCCCTGTCTTCAGCCAAATGAAAATTATTTTGGGCAACCAATGCCCGCGCAATATCGTCAAAATGTAGTATACGGCTGCATTCAAGAACACCTATGATTCCACAAATGGATCCTTTTTGTCTGCCTGAAAGTCGACAATGCATTCAACTGCACCCGTACGCACATTGACAGCCCGAGCCATCATAAAAAGCGCGTCGGACAGGCGATTTAGATATTTTCGAATCACGGGATTCAGCGTTTCTGATTTCTCTAAGGTGACAATTTGGCGCTCCGCTCGACGAACGACGGTACGACTTACGTGTAACAAGGCCGCAACCGGATGGCCTGACGGCAAGACAAATTGGCGCAAGGGCGGCATCTCTTCGTTTAGCGCATCAATGATTTTCTCCAGTAAATCCACGTCGCTCTGGTGCACGTAAACTCCATCCCGTTTGTCGTCCGGTGTGGCTAAATCTCGACCTACATCAAACAGATCCCGTTGTATGCGGCCGCCGTAACGAATCAAGTAGGAGAATTCAGGCGATGTTGTAGCCATGAGGGACAATGCCGCCCCAATCATGGCGTTTGCTTCGTCCACCGTACCATATGCTGCAACTCGAAGGCTGTCCTTTGCGACACGGCGGCCATAAATTAAACTGGTGGTGCCTTCGTCACCGGATCGGGTATAAATCTTCATGCATGTTCTCCTTTAGGCGAATCTCCATCACCACATGAGGCTTCCAGTTGCTCGTAGACGCGAACGGCGGCTTCGGCTACCTGAACGTCTTCATTGACGGATCCGCCACTGACACCGACAGCGCCAACGATGCGCCCATTTTGATGTAGTGGGATACCACCGCCAAAGATGACCACCCGCCCGTGGTTCGTAGCATGAATTCCATAGAGTTCCCCGTCGGTAGAAGCTTCAGAAGCCAATTGAGCGGTAGACATTTTTAAAGCGACCGCAGTCCATGCCTTATTCAAAGAGATATCGACACTGGCGAGTAAGGCGTCGTCCATTCGATGCGCCGCGACCAAGTTACCACCATCATCAACCACCGTGATGACCATCGGTACGCCAATCCGGCGCGCTTCCTGTTCTGCGCCATCAATCAGTTTTTTGGCCGTTTGCAGCCCCAATTTACGCATTCTCAATTCCTCCCATCACAAGTGGTAACCCTTTTGCCAAACGCCCGCAGTTTCGACCAAACTGGCGAAGACCGTGGCGAGAACCGGTGATATACTCCTTGTTTCCAGGTAGATTTTGATGACTTAGGCTACAGTTGAGGTGCCTATCGACGCCAATTCCGATGAAGAGTGGAGACTTCAGTGCGGCGATGGCTCCAAACTCGCTTGCTTGTTGTTCCTGCGCCATTTGTTCGCACTGATAGGGAACACCTTCTTCTTCTAAGCCCGCGCACAGGTCTTGTATGTCAGCGAGGGAAACAGCTGGTGAACAGATGATTGGGAGATAAATTTCGTTGTTCATCTTTCCCCTACTTCCTCGGCACAAGCAAGTACCAGACCCGTGGCGACGGCATTTCTCGGCCCTTCTGTGCCACGAACGTTGGCAAAGCCCGCTACAATCCCGTATTTGGACATCTCTTCTGTCAACATTTGAGGGATTTCAAAATCCAAGGCAGATCCCCCTACCATCACAACGAACGATAAATGCTTTAGGTTTCCGGTCGGTACAACGCGGCGCAGGGCCCTCAGACCATTCGTGACAAATACCCTCTTTTTCGCCGTCCTGCGTATCTCCCGAACCTTTTCCATGGTGACCTTTATATTCAATGGGACAAGATCTTCCCCCTCGCGGATCACCACTCGGCCAAACGTATCGGGTGGAAGTGGTGCGTCGGAGAACATCGTTGTGCCATCTTCCAATTGCATATGAAACATACTCATGACTTTCGCCAGCGGGTACTTTTTGATCTTTTCCGCCAAAGCCTTGTTGTTGAGACCCAGCTCCATATCAATGAGCATCGTGACCATATCGCCGGCGCCTGCTAAGTGCGTCGAGGTGATTTTCCCGTTCTCCGCCATCATCGCCGCATCGGTCGATCCGCCCCCCATATCTAAAATCACGATTGGCTTACGCGTTCCTGGGGTTGTCAACGCCCCACGAATGGCCATTTCTGCTTCAACGCCTCCAACCTCCACGGGTACGCCAATCGCTTGCGCGAGCGTGTCTGCTACCTTTTGGATGGGCAACCGACTGGTCTTGACCATGGAGGCGAACGCCACACCCGTTTCCAGCGTGAGTTCTCCCGCCATTGCCCCGCTTACTGACATCGGAACGACCGCATCCACAGCCAACAGGTCTCGAATCGTGATTTCTGAAGGGGATTGTTGCGTCAATTGGGCCAAATTCTGACGGAGTGAATTCAGCATCCCTCCAACATTGGTCGCCGTCTCCCCAACCACATTGACCAGCGACCCAATTTTTTCATAAGCCTCCATGATGGCGTCTGATCCGTCATTGACCGATACGGTCACCTTTTGTTTCTCCCCGACGAGGGTCAGTTTTCCGGCTTCAATTCTCCGCTCGGCCACTTCACCTTGCGGGGTGCGTATCACCACCGCCGAGCGATTCCCAACGAGTGCTTTCGCGATGGGAGCGATGCGGATGGTCGTGTCGGGATCGAGCTGAAATATGGTCGCCAGACCATACGGGTTGCTGGCCATGCGGATGACTTGACCCGGCAGTGCGACTTCGACAACGGCCAATTTGCCCAGCGGGACTTTTTCGATTTGCGATACCTCGTCAACAATTGGGATCTTTTTTGAAAGGCGATTATAAACGAGTACGCCATCGTCCTTTTGAACAATCGCGCCGTTCACGCGTATCCCCTGTTCAATTGCCGCATTAATCCGGCTAGCAACCCACTCGTAATCGAACTGGCCTGGCACCACCACGATGACATCCTGGTCCGATGTCCAATCGAACAGTTCATCAATCGGCACTGTAAGACCAACCCCAAGTCCCGCACCTCCGGGCGTGTCTGGGTTGTGTCCTATCATCGACGACTCCGTGATGATGGTTTCACTAATCAGGTCCATGGCGAGATCGCCAATGACCGGGGCCGCATCGTTGATGCGAACTTTATCAATCTGGTCGATGCGAATACCCGCCCGATTCGCGGCCTCCTCTAAGGCGATGCGGATGCCGGTCACATTGTCCACAGTCCCTTTGACACCGCTGGTTCTCACTAAATGCTGGGACAGAAATTGAACACCGTCATCCGATATCTGTGCAAGCGCCACTTCTGTTGACGAATTGCCCATATCCACACCGGCTATCAGTTGCTTCACCATCGTTCAGCCCTCGTTCGTCCGTAGTATCCCTCTTCGCTCATAAACATCGGCCGCCTCACGAACCAGCCGCGCATTTTCGTTGGCACGATATTTTTCTTCTAATTCAAGTGCAATCTCCAGGAGTTCATCTTTCGTGGACCGCCTGGGTCGCAACGCATTGTAAATTTCCAAAATTCGTTTGTCTGGAATGCCAATGAGCTCAGCCGCCCGCCTGAAGTTCTTTGCTAACTGCGGCCGTCCGACACGCTCCGCGACTTCGGCTTGCATGCGCAGCGTGTTTGCGCTAATTCGCAAATCTGCCGCTGTAACGCGACCGTCGAGCGCGGCATCTAAGGTCAAATCACTGTAAGGTTTCCCTGTCGGTGTAAACAAAAGATCCGGACGCTTTTCCCCTAACGGGTAATCTTCCTTAGTCAGTTGTGTCATTTCATCCACCTCGAGTCATTCGTAGGAAAACGCGACTTCCAGCTCAACGGATTTTGCATTGGCAATCCTCGATTCACATTCCTTGATATACAAAACCGCGGCAATCGCCTGATACTTCGGGCGCGCCATCTGGTCATTGACCACCGGCACTGGATTCGGCGTGTCACCCAAGGCGTACATCGCAGCATTTCGACCAATCGCCCGATAGGTTTCCAAGGTAATCAACGGCGATTGCGGAAAGAGTTCCAAATTACTCAGCGGATCTAAATCCCGTTGATGAATCACCGTAGTGCCTCTCGACTGAACGCCGACGCCAATTCCAGACCCACTCAACTTCGCCGCCTCATGTGCCATGAAGGCTAAGTCTGCAGTTCGTAAACTGCGAATGACCCTGGCAGTTGCACCTTGTTCCTCAATGCCCGATAAAATCTCTCGGAGGATTAATGCGTGATCGACCTTCATGATAGATTTGGTCACGTCCTTACCAAAGGCCGGTCCGACGGCGACAACAACTTCCCTCGGGTTTATCCCTTTTGTGGCTGTCCCAATCTCCCGAAGGTTCATCTTGACCTGAAATGATGTGGGTGTCACGCTGCCATTCCCCCCTCAGCTGAAATCCGTTGGCTTTAGCGCCTGCCGGATATTTTTGATTTCCTCCCACCTCTCTTTGCTCAAACGATAGCCACTCCCTGGGCCCCTGTAATCATTCACATCATTCACCGCACTAATCACTTGATTGTCCTTGTTGATGATTGCAGACGTATGCAAGTAGTCGCCCGCAACCCGTTGTTTGAGCAGGTTGAAAATTCTCTCTGCCGTCTCTCGAAATCCGCGCTTCGCTAAGATGATGGCAATATCGAGGCCCGTTATCTCGTCGCGCAGAATTCGCTCAGCCGCTTTCAAATCCTCGACCACGTTTCGCTGCGGCATATCTTCGCTGCCATTCCCATAGGTTGCGGCTTCCACCTCTTCATCTGTAATCGGCGGAAAATCCAGCTCCTCAAAAACCGCTTGGAGCGCCTTAGCCGCTTGATAACGCCCTTTGATCACCGTTTCCTCATCAACGGGCCGTAAGCCACCATCCACCATCAAATCTCGCTGAATAATGAGGTAATCATCTAAATCGCTCGAATCAAAGGTGGAGCCGGCAAACATATCGTCACCGTTGGGCATCGCGCTGTAGCCAGAAAAAATGAAATCGGTGCCCGGAAGCATCTGACACAGCATTTTTGCGGTGTTTCGAAATGGAGAGTGGGAAAAGGTCTGGTCATTGCCTGAGGCAACTTCGAGGTCAAACATCATGGTCGCCAAATTCTCCGCTGCAACCGCCCGTAAACCGCTCGGAACGGCAGCGGGTACACCGATACAGCTAATCGATCCGTTTTGTAACCCTTGCACACCGGCCCCCTTGGCCATCATGACGCACCGCACTTCGAGATACAGCATCGATTTGCCCTCGGCGCCGGCCATTTGCACTTCGGATCCGCTTCCTGACGTAAACCGCATCTTCGCACCCCTCGACGCATAGGCGGAAGCTAAAAACGACTTCGACCATGGCGTGTCGTCCCCGTCCATAAAGACCGATTCTGTCCCGTAGATGGAAATAGTCTCAGCGTACGAAGTCAGCCCTAACATGGCGAGCCGCAATTCCGTGGCCTCTTCCAAAGCGTCTTGCGTGAGAATTCCGCCTCGCGCAGTTTGTGACCCGACTAATAGGGCCAATGCGTTAAACGGGGCATAGCGGACCACGCCAACCGTCGTTTCCTGTTCGTCAAATCCTAATAATCCGGCATGAACCGCATCAGCCGCCATGAGGACGGGATTGTCCCGAACATTGGTCACGTGGCACTGATTCGACGGCGTCTTTCTGGCTCTCATTTTTTGCATGGCCATCATCAATTCGACAACATTCATATGATTGAGCACTTCGACCACTTTCGCCGGGGTCATCCCTTTGGTGATGTCTAATACTTGCTGTCTCGGAACATTGACATCGACGAGTTTCCGAGCAATCTCCACGCTGTCCATCGCCATGACCTGTTCCGCGACAGTTGTATCAATCGTGTAGTCCGCTAGAAACTGATCTAACATGTCAAACGCTTCTCGCGGTTTGCCATCCAGCTCTACGATTCTTCCGTTCTCCACTTTGATACTTGGCTTTGGGTCCGCAGGTGACGACATTGCGATAAACCCTTGTTCAGGCCATTCAACAACAAAGCCGTCCTGATTGACGGGTCTTTTGTCGAGAATTTCGTACCTCTTTGAACGCTTCACCGTCTGCATGATTCGATCAGTCACCTCTCATGTACTGCGAATACCCTTATTTTCGTAAACGGTTTCATGCTTACCGCTCAGCGACTTTCACCATTTCCGGATGCAAATGATGACAATACCCATGTTTGTTTCATGCGTATTACAAGCTCTGGGGAAATATTCACTCTTTTCGCGAATTGCAAAAGGATGGAGCCACCACGATATTCGTCGTCGCTGTCGCGATGCTGCTCATCGTGATCGACATTGGGGTGTTTGGTCCGAAAACGGCCAAACGAGATCTTGAAGCCGTGCACGCCGTTGGGGATAACGCAAGCCTGTAACCAAACAGCGGTTGAAAACGAACGAAAGCCGCTTACAATAAGCGGCTTTCAAACGTCATCCAAATCAAACGAGCAGACTGCGCGGTACGTCAATTTCGGATGAGATAATCGAATGCACCGAGCGCTGCGGTTGCGCCAGACCCCATGGAGATGATAATCTGCTTGTAGGGACTATTAATACAATCCCCTGCAGCAAACACACCAGGGACATTCGTGGCGCCGTGGCTGTTGACCACAATTTCGCCCATACGGTTACGCTCAACCGTATCGCCTAGCCAATCCGTATTTGGCACTAGGCCAATCTGAACAAACACACCTTGCAATTCTATATGTTCTTCGGCACCGGTATCGCGATCTACATAGGTAATCCCATCAACCTTATCGGTGCCCGTAATTTCTTTCGTTTGAACGTTCTTTAACACGGTCACATTCGGCAGGCTGTACAACCGTTTTTGTAGTACGGCGTCAGCTTTCAATTCTGGCATAAATTCGAGCACGGTAACGTGGCGTACAATGCCGGCGAGATCAATAGCGGCTTCAATCCCGGAATTTCCTCCGCCAATCACTGCGACATCTTTTCCAGTAAACAGCGGTCCGTCACAGTGAGGACAATAGGTTACACCTTTATTCCGAAACTCTGCCTCTCCAGGTACACCTACATTGCGCCAGCGAGCACCCGTCGAAATGATGACCGTCTTGCTCTTCAAAATCGCGCCATTCTCCAGTTCAACTTCGACGAGTTCCTTCTTTTCCAAGCCTTTGGCAAGATGACCTTTCATGACATCAATGCCGTACTCTTTGACGTGCTCTTCCAGACTGGCAGCAAGCTGAGGCCCTTCCGTGTATTTCACACTGATGAAGTTCTCGATACCCACCGTATCGAGCACCTGCCCACCAAAGCGGTCAGCTACCAGACCTGTGCGAATGCCTTTGCGCGCGGCATAAATGGCCGCACTTGCACCAGCTGGCCCACCGCCGACCACAAGCACATCGTAAGGCTCTTTATCCGCGAGGTCTGCTGCATCAGGCGCACTGCCCAATTTGGCGAGAATCTCCTCGACAGACATCCGACCGCTGCTAAACTCTTCGCCATTTAAGAAGACAGTCGGCACAGCCATGATGTTCTTGCTTTCAGCCTCGGCCTTGAAGGCAGCGCCGTCAATCATCGTGTGCGTGATGCCAGGATTGAGAATGCTCATCACATTCAACGCCTGCACGACATCAGGACAATTGTGGCAACTGAGGCTGACAAAGGTCTCAAAGTGATATTCGCCGCGAATGTTCTTGATTTGGTCGATCACATTCTGATCAAGCTTCGGCGCGCGCCCGCTGACTTGCAACAGCGCAAGTACCAACGAAGTAAACTCATGCCCCAAGGGAATTCCAGCAAACGTCACGCCAGTGTCTTCGCCTACGCGATTTACACTGAAGCTAGGTGTTCTCGGCAATGACGTCTCTTCCACTCGAATCCGGGGTGACATGCTGGCCAGCTCGTTTACGAGGGCCAGCATGTCGCTTGATACATCGTCGGATCCTGCACTCACTTTCAGCAGTACGTCGCATTTCATGAGTTGAAGGTATTGCTTTAACTGTTCCTTAATCTCTGCATCAAGCACCATGTTTACCAGACTCCTTAAATCTTCCCTACGAGGTCAAGGCTTGGCTTCAGTGTTTCAGCGCCTTCCTTCCACTTCGCCGGGCAAACTTCACCAGGATGGTTCCGAACATACTGTGCAGCCTTGATCTTGTCGACGAGAATGCTTGCGTCGCGGCCAATGCCACCAGCGTTAATCTCAATGGCTTGGATCACACCATCTGGGTCAATAATAAACGTACCGCGATCAGCAACGCCTTCTTCTTCGATCAACACATCGAAGTTGCGAGAAATTGTATGGGTCGGGTCACCAATCATCACATATGTGATTTTGCGGATGGTGTCAGACGTGTCGTGCCACGCTTTATGTGTGAAATGGCTGTCGGTGGAGACCGAGTATACTTCTACACCAAGGGACTTCAGCGTCTCATATTGTTCTTGAAGGTCTTCGAGCTCAGTCGGGCACACAAAGGTAAAGTCTGCAGGATAGAAGCAAACAACGCTCCACTTTCCTTTGAAGTTAGCTTCGGTGACTTCGATGAACTCACCATTGTGATACGCCTGCGCTTTGAACGGTTTTACTTCGGTTCCGATGAGAGACATAAAACGAATTCCTCCTAAAGTTGTTTGGTTTACTGCAGATACAGTGACCTACATCTGACAGGTTGTGCAGTATTGGCATCCAATAGACCGATATAGTATTATTTCAGTAAATGGCATCACTCCTTTTTAATAATAATTATCATCTAGGTGCTATTATAGATAGTGTGTAACGAGTTGTCAAAGATACGCTGGAGAAATTTTTTAAGAAAGTAGGGATAACTGTGCATAACCTGTCCACCGACACAAATATCCCAAAGCTGCTGAAAGATGTAGGGCTGCGGGTCACCCCACAGCGCGAGGCGATTTTGAATTTCCTTATTCACTACGAAGGACATGCGACTGTGGACGATATTTATCAAGCTGTTCACCCAACGTTCCCTGGTCTGAGCGTGTCTACGATATATAACACGATGAAGCACTTTGGAGAACTTGGTCTAGTAAAAGAAATCACGTTCGGGGATGCGGCCAGCCGCTTCGATGTGAACGTACAGCCGCACCATCATCTCGTCTGTAAGCACTGTGGGAAATTGATCGATTTCTATTTGCCGCAACCGCCAAATTTCGCCCTGCCACCCGATGCTTCAGGCTTTGAAGTCGAGGACTACCATTTGGAGGTCAAAGGTACGTGCCGCGAATGTCGGGATAAGGAAAGAAACGAACAAACGCAATAATTCACACTGGACAAAAGGGCATCTGCAGCGGATGCCCTTTGCTTTACGCGATGTGCGATGTGCGATGTGCGATGTTCACGATTGCGTAGAACCAGCGTCACGTTCGACATGTAGCTCTGCGTCCACCACTGCAATTTTCTCTTCCATCGAATGATTGACATCCCGACGGTCATCAATTTTCACGACCGTCGACAGCCGCTGTGCCCCCATACTGACTAGCGCCTCGTGCATCTCCGAAATCGCTGCAAAGATGTCAGGGAGTTCCCCTTCGATGGTAGTAAACATCGGATCAAGCCGAAACTTCAACTGCGGAAACCGCTTCAAAACGCGCTGCGTCTCAGCGACATATTGACTGACACTCGTACTTCCTGTCCCCAATGGTGCGATACTTACCGCGACAATTGCCACAACGACTCCTCCTCCGGAACGTAAATGACGGCGACAGCTTCTTCTAAATTTTATCACGACATACAGCCAACATGTCATAACAGACGAACTCAAAAACGGCCTTCTGTTGCATACAGCGCGTACAGATGTCTATAATAAACCTGTAAACACCAGCATACGCCAGTCGCCCTTCAAGGGGGGCTGCTTCTCGGGGGAATAGACCGCAAACTTTGTCAAGGAGGGCGGTCTATTTTATTTTATCGGAAACAGGCGAAGCCTTTGAGAACTTCATTTCCTCTTACTCGCTGACAGAAGCGCCACGATAAGCGTAGCAAAACTAATCATCAGCGTTAAGGCTTGATACACTGTCAACTGGCCTCACCTCCCCTCCTCGGAGATGAAGCAAGCCCCCATGAAAGCATTCCTGATGATACAAAGTAAGTATATCATTTCATGCACCTTTTCTGATAGCGTTACGATCCCGATGCGTCCTCGCCTGGATTCACGTGAATGGCAATCTCATTCATGCGCCTATTGACACACCGCGTTAGCCAGGATAAAATGAGCGCAATCTTATACAGCAACGGCTGAGATGAAGAGAGTACGGGTTTGTTATCAGTGCAGAGAGTCGGTGGATGGTGAAAACCGACCTGAGCAAATGCCGGAAGTACACTTCGGAGCCGCATGGTGAACTCCATTTGGTCAGTAGCCAGTGCCGGAAACGTCAACGGCGTTTTCGTTATCTCAATGAAGTAAAGGCCTTTATGCCTTTGATTAGGGTGGTACCGCGAGTAAAACTCGTCCCTTACCGGGGACGAGTTTTTTTATTTTACAACCGTATATCGCAAAAAGCTGAGATGGAGAGAGTACGTGCTGAATTCGGTACAGAGAGTCGGCGGTTGGTGAGAGCCGAACTGAATAGGCACGGAAGTACACTCCGGAGCTGTTCGGTGAACTCCGTTTGGAAAGTAGCCTCAACCGGGCATACCAGTGCTCGTTAACGCAATCAAGTGAAAGGTTTTTGTGCCTTTTATTAGGGTGGTACCGCGAGCAGCCTCGTCCCTAGTCAGGATGAGGCTTTTTTGTTTACCACCATCCAATCGCACAGACCTTTTATTAGGGTGGTACCGCGAGTAACCCTCGTCCCTAATTTGGGGCGGGGGTATTTTCATTTCACAGCTATTAGGGAGGAATTCACCAATGGTCGCAATGATTCAAGAAGTCACCACAAAGCAAGTTCCGTACAAACTCGCCAGTCGGTTGCATCATCCAAGCCCGTCTGTTGTCTCTGTTCGTGATCGTAAAATCGGCGATGGATCAGTTACGGTCATGGCAGGTCCTTGCTCCGTGGAAAGCCGCGATCAGATTATCGAAATTGCACAGGCGCTCAAGCAAGCAGGTGCGCATCTCCTGCGCGGGGGAGCCTTCAAACCTCGGAGTTCCCCGTACTCGTTCCAAGGGCTTGGGGAAACGGGACTCAAGTTCATGGCAGAAGCACGAGAAGCAACTGGACTGCCGATTGTGTCAGAAGTGATGGATATCGAAAATTTGCCCATGGCATGTGAGTACGTCGACATGATTCAAATCGGCGCACGCAATATGCAAAACTACCCCTTATTGAGGGCTGTCGGCAAAACGAAAAAACCCGTTCTTCTCAAACGGGGTTTGTCTGCGACGATAGAAGAATGGCTCATGTCAGCGGAATATATTTTGAGTGAAGGCAATCCCAATGTCGTCCTCTGCGAACGCGGCATTCGAACCTTTGAAACCGTAACGCGCAACACGCTGGATTTAAATGCGATTCCGGTGATCAAACATTTGAGTCACCTCCCTATCATTATTGATCCGAGTCATGGAACAGGTGTCGCCCGCTATGTGAGTGCCATGAGCATGGCCGCCATCGCAGCGGGTGCGGATGGTCTCATCCTCGAAGCCCATCAATCACCTGAAACGGCTTTGTCGGATGGACAACAAAGCATTACACCGGACGAATTCGAGCAACTCATGCAACGCATTGACGTCCTCTCTCGCGCCGTTAACATGAAAGAAGGTGTGACAATTGGATAACACAATCCGCAGTCTCGACGAATTTCGGGCGCAAATCGATTCCATTGACCACCAACTGATAACCTGTCTGGCCAAGCGGTTCGAGCTTTCCAAAACCATCGGCACAATAAAACGCAGCAAAGATGTCAACGTTTATCAGCCGGATAGAGCCAACCAGGTTCAACAACGCTTTCTTCATCTAGGCGCATTGCATGGTATGCAAGAACACTTCGTGACGCATTTGTTCGAATTGATCCACGAGGAATCGTGCCGCGTACAGCGCACAGAAGTGTAAACTGCTTTCGGGTTGATGAAACATCGCGATCGTCCTTAGGAGTTGGAGGTAGACACCGTCCTCCCCCAACTCCTGCGTTCGATTCGAGTATGATGATACTCATAGCTGGATGACGGCCTCGATATTCGGCGCACCAGTAGCGGAGATAGACTCGATACAAATCTCCGAAATCACCGTTTCAAATTCGTCGTGAAAATCTTCTGTCGCGCGGATGGCCTTGTGCCATGCTGAAAGTTTGGGAATGCGGCCCACTGTCATATGCGGGACGTACGTGAATTGGCGATTTAAGAATTGGCGTAACGGGCCAGAGTAGAGAACATCGTGCAACCTGACAATCCAGTCATTCCCCCGTTTCACGTTTAGGAATAAGTACCCACCCTTCGCTCCCGTGACCTCACGCAAGACAAGTGGAAACGATGGTATCCCGGAGACGCACACGCGAACGTGATCCTCTAATGCAACGGAAGAAATATCGCTGTCAAACGGAAATACAAGGGTCATATGGGGAGCTATGAGGCCATAAAGGGGATCGTACTGTTTACGTAGGTCCTCAATCCGACGAACGTTCTCAAAGTTTGGGAAAATGTGAATCGCTCTTTGCATGACGCCTCCGCTTTCATATCCCCTGCCGGGCATTGATGTCTTATTAAGACAGTGGCGCGCCTCTTAGCGCCGATAAGACATAAAATCTGCGCTAATCGTCGGCTTTTCGCTTGTATCCGGCGGCTTTTCAGTAAATAAAGCACTTTTTCGACCTTATATCAACCGAATATACTGAAAGTCGGAAAATAAGGTCGATATTCTGCCTTGTGGGCCCGGGGGCCACGCCATATGCCACACACCGCAGGCTCCTCACGCGCCGAGGCCCGCCGGCTTATCTGTACCCCACCCGCCTGCCGCGCGAAATAGGGGTATAGTCGACATTTCAACGAAAGCTTCTGTCGCACTCGCACCCTATAGTGACACAAGCGTTCTTACGGAACTCCCCCGTGCAAGAGATTCCTACTTATATGAGTACACTTTAATCGAAGATGCCATGTTCAACGCCGTGAAAATAGGGTTTGAGCACGTAGGAAACGTGCGAATCTGGTATTTCCCTTGGATTTTCCCGAACGACTCGTCCCAACTGACGATGGTATCAATCTGACGAGGCTTAAATAAGCCACCAGAGGTATCTTGAATTTCAACATAAGCGTTCTTCCATGGTGTCGGTAGCTTTGAACTGTCGAAATGAGTTATTACGTTATCAGCGATACTGTTAGGTCGGTTGATTGATTTCGTCAAGCTACTAACCTCAAATGTCCACTTTCCTTCATGCCATATAACATGAGTCACAGGCGGGCTGCTGTCGTTGGATTTTTTGGCCGTGACGAGATACGTTACGACGGAAATTCCGTTGGCTAATGTTTCATGCCCCATTGTGGTGTTAAACTGTGACGCAACAGTATCTGCCATTTTCACTTCGGGACCCGAATATTGACTGAAGTGAACAAATACATCGGAGTCCGCCTCATCTGGAAGTTCCTTACTTCCTGTCACAAAAGCAATCTCTGTAATCGGTATAGAGGCGTCTGTTGACATGTACCTTAAAAGATAATTGTACTTGTCATAACTCGGGTCATTCGCCGTACTCGCAATCTTCGTCGAAGCGGACTTTGACGATGGGGTTGGTACGACTGTAGGTACGAGTAACGGTGTCTGATTGAAATCCTGATACGCTTTCATAGCCTCTTGCACGGAAGGCGAAAATGATGCGGGAATACTACTTGATGTGGTTTCCTTTGTACCACAGCCCATCAGTCCCGTACAAACCAATCCAGCCAGCCCGATACCAAACCAGATCTTGTTCACGAGCCCACACACCTCGTCGCTATATTATCTATACGCCTTCGATAAAAATTGTCTCATCTTGCACAATACTCTCTCCATAATGTTAACTCCTCTTCCCAAATTTCTGATTGCCTCGATATTCAGTTATACTACCAGCAGTAACAGTTCTTACTCTTATCACTCTAACTCACCTGTGTTCATGAACACATCGACTGACTGTACTAAAACGTGCGAGGTATCTCAACTTGAGCAAACAAAACATGCGTAAGCGGTTCTGGTCCTGCGCAGAGCAATTGATAGACGAAAAAGGATACGTTAGCCCAGTTGATCTGCTGGTTAAGATGGAGCTGATCACGAACAAGCAAGTCGAAGACTGGCGTTTCAAGCGGATTCCGTATCTGGAGCAAGTGACCGGCAAAAATTTGAGTAAGATGAAGTTCATTCTCAGTGAACTTCGCAAATTCGAGAAATCGGCAAAATTAAAGTCATCTCAAACCGTCTATGTATCGTGGGGAAAAGGTCCGAAGCACCGATTACGGTTCTCTAAGTCAGGTGATCCGCGGATCGAAACGCTGTATTCAACTCACTATATTCTCGTTGAGACAAAAAAGCCGACCAAAGAAACGAAACCTGAAGCTGAGGATACATATAGTTCCTAAAATACTCCCGATGTCGCACATTCGCACCCGTTAACGACGGAAGGAAGTTTCCCAACTGATTCACAACTGTTCTTGAAGCGACATGAGGTTACGCCATCCATAAGCAGACTCCCGTAACTGTTGTTCTCCAATTTCAATACTTTGCTCGCGTATTAACTGCCCGCCCATAGATTCATAAAAATAACGCGATGGGTTATCGTATAATACCCATATCAGCATTGCATAAAAGTGGTTCGAGGCAAGGTGCGACACAACATGATGGAAAAGTAATTTGCCAATCCCCTTGCGTTGGTGCTCCTTTAGCAAATAAATTGCATACAATTCTCCATCGTATGAGGGGTCTCCCGAACGTTCTCTGCCTCCATCTGCAAAACCAACAATCTGACCTTCATCATTAACGGCAACGAACATGGCGTATTCTACCGGATTGTTCGCTAAACGGTTACGCCATCGTTCTTCACTTCTCATAGGATAGACTGGCTAGAAACTCGTCATTTACGATTTCTCTGTATGTGGTTCTCCAACTGTCAACGTGAACTTTCGCAACACCTGCCGCATCGTCGGGAACTGCTTTTCGTATCGTATAAATGCTACCCAATTACAACACCTCCAATGGTTCGTCTTCTGTGGTATTCCTGCCCGAGAGCGGCAGAAACCGCGTCACTGACAGTCTGTATATTCATACACCGGATGATACACTGCCTTGCTCAGTTTTCGCACCTGTAAGTTCAACAACGGCTTCCTCGGGGGTCAGTCATTGAACCTTCCCATGACAATGGTACTGTAGTATTTACCGTCGGAAAGGATTTTGTCTTTTCTCAACGTGCCTTCAATTTCAAAGCCTAGCCTTTTATACATTGCAATGGCTCTAGTGTTCGTTTCTAATACATTTAGAGTCATTTTTTTGATGCCATTAGAGTCTACCCAAGCGATAGACTGTTTCATGAGGTTTTTACCAATTCCGCATCCCCAAAATTCCTTTAGTACACATATGCCGAATTCGACTTTGTAGGAGAATCTTTTCAGGTAAGTTCCTTCACATCTTGAGAAACCCACGATACGATTGCCAGTGACGGCAACCAAAAATAAGTTTCTCGGACGAACCGAGTCTGTATGTATCACACTTTCAAATCCAGGTACATCAAGAAAACCCTCTCCTGGTTCTCTATCTAGGTTTTCCGTCTGTCCGTCAATTTGCAGCCTTAATTCAGACAATTTTTTGGCATCGCTCTTAACGGCAGATCTAATGGTGTAAGTTAGTCCATTCACGAGAAATTCTTGGTTTTCGATAATCAATTATTTTGTCCCACCCATATTAGTTACATTTGTAAAACAAGTAATGATTATATTGTTCAGAAGAATTGCCAACAAAAGGGGGATAACCACACATTCTCTACTCGTTTATCATTGCCACTGCTTCAATTTCAACAAGTAGTTCTGGTTCGATAAACGATTTTACTTCAGCCATTGTCGCTACAGGGCGAATATCCCTGAAAAACTCTCCATGTGCCTTTCCGATTTCTTCCCATCTGGAGATATCGGTTACAAACATCCTCGTTCAAACAACGTCGGACAGTGTTACCCCAACCTTTTCGAGTGATTCTTTTATTATCTCTAATGCACACACAGTTCGAGCTAAGCATCATCAATACCGACCGCTTTGCCATCTCTTATGGCTGTAGTGCCTGCAACCTCAACTTGATTTCCAACTCGAATTGCCCGGCAATAGCCCACAACTGGCTCCCATGAAGAACCTGTCGATATTCTGATTCTCTCCGCCATATAAATACTCCCTTTGTTTGCTACGGAAAACTATCATAATTATCGCATAGGTTATCCCACGATAATGCTCGCTCTGTCGCGAACCTGACCTTGAGCGTCAGATACGCCGAATCTTTCGCAATTTATAATCTCTCAATTCCAAAAAAACAAAATATTTCTTATTGGTGTACAGATCAAGTCCAAAATGCTGTGTAAAATCCCCTCTTCGGAATGTGTCGCATCATGCTCACAATCTACTCAACGGCTGATGGGCGTCACTTTCTTGTTGGTCTGAGACTTCTTGCTCCTTGCGCCACTTCCAGTATTCTTCCATGTTCAGGTAGCAACGGCCTGTTGTCCACGCCTCGTCAATCTCCATCAGCAGTGCCCCGATCAGCCGTATCACTGACTCCCGGTTGGGGAAGATGCGTATGACGCGCTCACGGCGCCGGATTTCTTCGTTCAGTCGCTCCACACCGTTGGTCGTGCGCAATCGCCGGCGATAACGCTCAGGCAAAGCCAGCACCGCAGTTACATCGTCGAACCCATCCTCCAGCACTTTCACGGCCTTGGGTGCCCGCTCAGCGTACTCCTCGGCAAACTTGTCTTTGAGTAGTCGAGCTGTTTGGATATCGGGCGCATCCAGGATGGCCCGTACACGTGTGTAGACATCCTCGTGCAGTGACTTTGGTGTAGCGTCCAACAGATTGCGCATAAAGTGTGTCTGACATCTGTGCCAGGTACAGCCTTGGAATTCCGTCTGAAGGGCACGGACGAGTCCTGCATGACTGTCTGAAACCACAATGTCTAGGTCTCGTAAGTCCCGTGATTTGAGCCAAGCAAAGAACGCCCGCCAGCTTGCCTCTGACTCACTGTCACCAATCATCAGGCCCAGAATCTCGCGATATCCATCTTCGTTAATACCTACGGCAATCATCACAGCTCGAGGCCGAACACGCCCGTCTTCCCGAATCCTCACCACCAGTGCATCGACCAGGACGAACGGATATCGGTGCTCCCGCAAGCTGCGCTCGTTCCACGCTGCGACGATTGGATCCAACCGCTTGCACAGCGCCGACACTGTGGACTTAGAAAATTCCGTCCCACAAAGCTCCTCCGTGATCTGGGCCACCTTGCGTGTCGATACACCGTTTATCACCATCTCCATCAACGCAATCACCAGTGCCTGTTCACTGCGCTGATAGCGGGCAAACAGCTCCGTTGAAAACTCGCCATTGCGAATCCGTGGAACCTGCAGGATGAGCCGACCAACACGTGTCGTGATGGGATGAGGCAATGTTCCGTTACGGTACCCTCGCCGCTCCTCAGTCCGCTCATACGGACTCGCTTTCAGCTGTTCCGTGACCTGAGCCTGTAATACCTGATTCAGCACCTGTTCGACCAACTTCGCGACACCCCCATCCTGCAGAAAGAGGTCTTTCAAAGAATCGTCATTCAGGGTAATCTGGTATTGAGCCATTTTCGTTTCCCTCCTGGTAATGTGGTTTTCTCCAATCTCACATTCTACCAAAGAGGGGCGGATGGCTCATATTTTATGCCCCGGGGTGCCATCCCTTTTTACACAGTATATTGGACTCTACTGGTGTACACCGCTGTTTGTAAGAGGAACTAATTTAACTTTTGACTGTAATACGATCCCCGTGACTTATAGGTTGCGACGCTACAATGAACTCTATATCGTGTCGCGATTGGTTGATCATTTGATGCGGAACACCAGGTGGCACTTCTATTCCTTGAAGTGCCTCTATATTATGCCATTCTCCGCTCACTTCCAAAGTAGCTGTACCTGACAAAACAAAAAAGAATTGCCGCGACTTATTATGAAAATGACGTACTTCGGACGTCCCAGATGGCATTCTCTCATGTATTACACTTAAATTATTCTGCTTAACCAAATGCCATCCGTCACAAATTTCACCCCAAATGTAATGTTCACAATCATCAAGTTCTCTTAATACTTTTTACAGAAAATGCCTCAAATGGTTTCCAATACGAATAGAGAGCCCAAATTCCACCATCCGCGAATAAGTTTTTCGCATGGATAGCATCGTATCCCATTTCGTTGTATAGTTCATCTCGATGTCGATCTAACGTGTATTGGTTGACATTAAAGTGACTTGCAAGCAATTTTCCAATCGTTGTTTTCCCTGTCCCCTCCGGACCAATTAAAACGATTATATTTTTGATAAATAACCACCACCATTTAAGCAACTTTAACATGTGACGTAAGACGAGAACCCTACGTCATCTTGAATTAAACTGCCCGCCACAAGACAAACTATCTGCGACGTGCATATCCACATATGAATACACTGGCTTGTGGGAATCATGCACCCATTTGTTCAAAATTTCAAATCAGAATTCCTCTCGTTCCATGAGTGCCGTAGTATAGCCGTAGTATATTGGAAGGTATTCCAAAATAAATCTGTGGATGGTTATATCATGACCTATGCAGTTGTTGTATGAATTAGGAATTTCGAAAACAAGAAAAGACTTGACAAATCAAAAACACCCCAATAATCGCCGAGAAGGTACTGGTTACCTACCTCTTAGTGATTCGGGTGGTGTTGTGCGTGGCGAATTTATGCAAACCAAAGTTCAAAGTTTTATCGTCGTTCAGTCAGGGTTAAAGTCTCAAGTAGTGGTGTAAATTCTTCAGGAGGCTGAATCTTGACGAAAAAGCCATCGAGTGCAATCTACTAAAAGTGTGCAGCAATCAGTAGAGGAGGCACTTCGATGGCTTATACGGATAAGATCGCACTTTTGGAGTTAATTCGCAAGATCGGATTAGAAGATGGTGATGTGGATTTCTTGAAAGAAGGGCTGAGGGTTCTCACCCAAGCAGTGATGGAGGCTGAGGTGAGCTCCCTGATTGGCGCTGAGCGATATGAGCGTAGTGAGAAGCGTAGCAACAGCCGTAATGGGTATAGAGAACGAGAATGGGATACTCGTGTCGGAACGATCGATTTGCAGATTCCCAAGCTTCGTAAAGGGAGTTACTTCCCAAGTATCCTAGAACCTCGGCGGAAGGCTGAAAAAGCCCTTCTGTCCGTTGTTCAAGAAGCGTATGTGCATGGTGTGAGCACTCGTAAAGTGGATGAGTTGGTCGAATCTATGGGGATTCAAGGAATCAGCAAAAGCGAAGTGTCTCGAATCTGTAAAGAACTCGACGATGTAGTGCAGGACTTCAAAAACCGCCCGCTGGAGGGGACGTATCCATATCTTTGGCTAGATGCCACTTTCCCGAAAGTGCGAGAAGGCGGACGGGTGCAGAGCATGGCGTTTGTGATTGCCATTGGTGTGCGAAACACCGGTGAGCGTGAAGTATTGGGATTTGACATTGGCACCAGCGAGGACGGCGCGTTTTGGCTCACATTCATCCGCAGTCTGATTGCACGTGGATTGCGTGGCGTACAGTTAGTAATTAGCGACGCGCACGAAGGACTGCGTAGTGCCATTGCTTCTGCGCTGACTGGAGCGACCTGGCAGCGCTGTCGTGTCCACACAATGCGCAATATTCTCAGCCAGGTGCCTAGAGCGTCACAAGCGATGGTCTCATCCATTGTCCGGACCATCTTTGCGCAGCCGACGCAGGAAGCCGCCAAACAGCAATTATCTGTCGTTGTGAAACAACTTCAAGGAAAGTTTCCAAAAGCGATGGGTGTTCTGGAACGTGCAGAGGAAGACGTATTAGCATACATGGGATTCCCGAAGGAGCACTGGAAGCAGATTTGCTCGACAAACCCACTTGAGCGCTTAAATCGTGAACTAAGGCGGCGCTTTGATGTGGTTGGCATATTCCCCAACCGAGAGTCTGTATTGCGCCTTGGAGGATCGATTCTCCAAGAGCAGAACGATGAATGGATAGTTGCAAGGCGCTACTTCAGCCGAGAGTCTATGGCAAAACTCATTGGCACTGATGAACAGCAGTTACTAGCTCCAACGTCAGTTTTGCATAAATAGCTAACACTAGGGGTTGCACTCAATTTACACCACTTGACGGGACACTACCCAGTCAGGTCGGTGGGATACCGTTGCTTTGTACCCTGTGGGAGCGTTTTGACCTCTCTCTGCTACTATCTCAATCCGGCATTTTCAAAGTTCGCGGTGTGGCGACCTGGGTCCTTGCTTTCCTTTACGTGGTCGGATTAATTAACCGTTCTCCCTCGGTGAATGCATTGTCGTCGTTTTATACTGGCCCCAGAGTCAACCCAGACAGATGACGTGAGGTAAAATAGACGTAGTGAGGTGTTTGACTCATGCCAGGACGTAAGTGGACTGTGGACGAGAAAATGAACATTGTGTTGGAAGGGATGGTTCCCGGGGCGAATATCAGCGAGGTTTGCCGACAGCATGGTGTGGCCCAAAGTCTGTATTACAAGTGGCGTGACGCATTTCTGGCTGGTGGACGAGCAGGGCTTCAGTCAGGTCCTTCTACCCGGGAGCAGGAGTTGGAGAAGCAGTTGCAGGAAGCCATGAGCAAAATTGGCGAGCAGGCTATGGAAATCGATGTGTTGCGAAAAAAATCGAACTGGGGCCGGAAGTAAGCAGCCGTTCCTTGGTTGCTCAGCTCGTCAAGGAAGGGTTTCGGGTCCCAGTGATTGCGAAAGCATTGGAGCTGAATCGAACTTATTGTTATAGCTTGTTAAAGGAGCCTGTGAAGAAGGCGAAAAAAGCGGTTATAGATAAAGACGCCCTATTGAAACAGCGGATTCGCCATCTATGCGAGAGGTTCCCACGATATGGATACCGTAGAATCAAGGTCATGTTGCGTCGTCAATACAGCATGCAGGTAAACCACAAACGAGTACACCGGCTCATGCGGGAAATGGGATTGTTGGTCAAATCCCCACAGCGAGAAGCTTCCCGAAAGAAGCGGTCTGGAAAGATTCCGGTGAGTCAGTCAAACGAACACTTCCAGTGCGATATGACAAAGATTTGGTGTGGTAAGGATGGCTGGGGATATCTATTCGCGGTAATCGATGCGTACGACCGTGAAATTGTGGGGTATTCGTTTTCGCGCTATTGCCGGACAGAGGAATTGCTGCAGGCTGTGGATAACGCATTCAACTACCGATTCCCGAGCGGGGTACGAGGCGCAAACTTAACGCTCAGAACTGACAACGGATGCCAAATGACAAGTCGACGATTCGTACAAGCCATGAAGGACTGCCAGGTGAAACATGAACGGACAGGTTATAACAACCCGGACGCAGATGGCTATATCGAACGTTTCTTCCGTTCGTTGAAGGAGGAAGAAGTTTGGATGCAGGAATACGACAACTTCGCGGAAGCCAAGATCGCAATCAAAACGTATATTGAGTTCTACAACAAAGAGCGCCCGCACTCAGCGTTGGGCTATCGTACACCGCAGGAATTCAGAAAATGGAAGGAATCAAAAGAGGCAGCGTAGACCTGATAATTATCAGAATAGAATGGCGTTATCTCAAAAAATTATGCACATCTGTCTTGACAGGACGGGGTTCAATACGGTTTTATAACCAAGACGGTCTACTGCAACAGACACTCGGCGCGAAGAAGATATCGCAATCCGCACTCAGTCGGTTTCTGACCGGGTTTTCCGGTTGGGATGTATTCAACAATAAGCGTACTGAAAGGCTTCAGGATGACACAGACACTGCACTAACAAATGGCGATGTTCTGGCCTTGGACGACACGCATGCACCACACCCATATGCGAAGAAAATCCCCTTTCTCTATTGGCTTTACGACAGTTCCAGCAAAACCTACACATGGGCCATGAACATCGTCGCATTACACGCTGTTCGCCGAAACGGTGTTGAGTACCCATGGTCCTATTCCATCTGGAAGAAACCAGAATCGGAGACAGCTAAAGAGTCTTCAAAACTAGACTTGGCATGGCGCATGCTTCAGGATGTTCGCAAACAAGTATCGTGTCGATTGTGGGTTGTTATGGACCGTTGGTACTTCAGCAAACCATTCTTGCGTCAGTGCGAGTCTGCCAATTTCGATTGGATCACGAAGGCGAAACGCAATACGAAGCTGTTCCGTCGACTCATTGAACCGGGCACCGGGCGTGAACGATTTGTTCCCATACAGCCCATAGATTTGATTCGTGAAGTCTATCCGCGCTTGAAGATGCAACCCAAGGCGAAAGTTGCTTCTGTAGTCTGTCAGGATATCTACATGCAGATGCCGACAGAAAAACGCAATCGTAAAGGACAAATGATCATAAAAATGAAGTACACACCCATTGCTACAGTGGTTGGTTGGCGGGTTAAGGAGGAGTCTAAGGATACCGAGCGAAGCAGGATCGACACAACCGACGAATCAGACCACGAACCCGCGGCCGACTACAAGGGTGCATATCTGCTGATGAGTAATCGTCACGACGTTCCACAGGAAGTGCTTGGGGCATGGCTACGCCGCTGGAATATTGAAATCCTGTTTCGTACAGCCAAGCAAGAGTTGGGTATGTTGAACTGCCATTCACAAAACGAGAACCACATTCATGCACACCTGACGCTGCTATTTACGGCGGAAACTCTCATTCGGTATCTGCTTTGGGCACAACGAAAAACAGCGGGCAAAGAGGATTGCACCCACGGCGAAGTGATCCGCAATCTCATTTGCATCCGCTGCCACACACGTCGAGTCCTTAGTAGAAATAAAACAGACTCGATTACACTCGATCTTGACACAGTCGCAAAGGATTTTGCAAGACTGATTCGTAGACTTTGGCCACCCAATCTAGAAATCGGGTGGTTCTGTCCCTTTTCAACCAACCAATTGTTGGGGACAACTGCATAGGTCATGTTATATGATGCCTGAGAGAGTTCTTGTGGTTTCGTATTTGGCACCGCCTCTGATCAACACTGAGTTAATATTGGTTTGGAAGACCTTGTGTGAAATGTCTTCCCACTTTGCGACGATCCTTCTGACTGTGAAATTGACAGACAATTCACGAGTTGACCCACTTATGTCACTTCCGCCGAATGTTCAAGTCTATAGAACACCAATTCTTGAAGAAAGTGACTGACAAAGCTCTGGGCACCGTATTCGACGAGGAGTGTCTTTGGGCATCTTTAGGACGATTAGAATCTCTTAAATATGACCTGATCTACAGTCGTTCTCACCCAGGAGCAAGTCACATTTTTGCTTACAAACTGAAGTAAAGGTCTCAAAAGCCTTGGATTGCTCAATTTAGTGATCAGTGGACGAAAAATCCATATCACTTGAATCATACACGTCTGCGCAAAGCATCTGACAGCCATTGGGAGAACCAAGTCATCCGCCATGCCGATTTCTTGGTTTTTCCGACGAAAGAAAGCTTGGATCTCTATGACGAAGCATATTCACATCTCAACATAAAGAGTAGATCGACCGTGTTGCCGCATCATTACGTTCCTGCTCTATACAACAGCCAAAACATAACCGACAAAGCCACTGCGGGAGATATGTCCACAATTTCCTTCGCATACTTTGGAGACTTTTACGGAGTTCGTTCACCAGAGCCATTCATTAAGGCGTTTACAGAAGATTTCTCGCACAACTCCAACGCTTCTCGACAACGCAAAGGTCAGTTTCTTCGGTAATGTCGAATCGAATTTTCCGACATGGCGGCCAATTCACCTGTAACAATCAACCGAGGTAAAGTAACGTACTTTGAAAGCCTGGGTTTGATGGCAAAGAGCGATATTCTACTGTTAATTGACGCCCCCTCAAAAACTGGAGTCCATCCTTTTCTGGCATCGAAGCTTGTGGACTTTTAGGAGCGGGGAGGCGCCTCCGCTTTCATATCCCCTGCCGGGCATTGATGTCTTATTAAGACAGTGGCGCGCCTTTTAGCGCCAATAAGACATGAAATCTGCGCTAATCGTCGGCTTTTCGCTTGTATCCGGCGGCTTTTCAGTAAATAAAGCACTTTTTCGACCTTATATCAACAGAATATACTGAAGTTCGGAAAATAAGGTCGATATTCTGCCTTATGGGCCCGGGGGCCACGCCATATGCCACACGCCGCAGGCTCCTCACGCGCCGAGGCCCGCCGGCTTATCTGTACCCCACCCGCCTGCCCATTCAGGGAACCTTACCTGCTTTGATTTTGCTTATCCCTGTACGCTTTCAAAGCACCCGCGACGGAAGCAGCAGAACCAGCAACAAAAAGGACCGAACCCGCAATCCAGGCAATGCTTGCCACGACCTGATACGTCTCTCTAGATGGCTCAATTTTGGTGGGTCGCTTCTTGTTTACAGCCACTTGTCGCACCGCCCTACCCCTTCATGATAACTCATACTCGATCACAATTCAGACACGTCTCAAGGATCCAGTGGATTTTTCACGAAATGGTCTTACGTTTCGCATCTAACGCTTCATTCTTATCATATTCCAGTGAATCAAAATTAGGTTCCGTTAATGTCCTGTAGTCAGATACCTCATACAGTGGCTTTTATTTGTCCGGGGAGTTTTCATCAATGGTCAGTGTGGATATCCATCCCGGGACATCCACATTTCACGTTTTACAGAACATAACAAATACTCATCTGTAAACGTCTATCTATTATTTTGCTGGAGTTCATATTGCGAATTCTTCTCCTTTAGCAACACAAGACAAGTTATCTGCGATGTGCCTATCCACATATGAATACACTAGCTTGTGGGAGGATACACCCTATCGTTCAAGAAGGGATGCCTTGAATCGCATCCCGACCCGGAGAATTTCTATACTATTTCTTTGCCACAAGCATAAATCTTGAACTATTCGTTCTAATGCCACGTTCCGTTGTGTGAGCTTTGATGAACTCATCTAGGATTTTGAAATCGTCGTCATATTCACCAAAGTGGGGGATAATCGGAGTATGCTTTAAGAGAAATATCAAGTCTTCTGGACGCTCATAATACTCGGTTACAGTCGATTCGGAGGATTGTATCTGACTAAATCCCGCATCCTGTAATGCTTTGACGTACTTTTCCTTCAGTGTACCCTCTGATATGCCAAAAGCTTGCCCTCTGCCAAAATACTCTTTTACATTCAACTTATCAGACTCACTGACTTGTTGAGTCATGAAGAACCCATTTTCAATCAGAACTCGTGCCACCTCTGAAGCACTAAAATCAGAGTGTCGACATGTAACTAGATCAAAGAAACTATCGGGAAAATCCACATTCGATGCATCCATCAGCAGGAACCGAACGTTGGTCTTCCCCTTGGCAAATGCGTTCTTGTTCGCGGTCGCAATCATACCCGTTGAGTTATCAATGCCCACTGCCAGTAAAACGGAATTGCTGATGGATAATACGGCTTCACCGCCACCAGTCCCGATATCAAGAAGGATTTCTGTTCCCGTAGCCTTCTGAACTAACTTGGAATACAAATCTATACCAATACCTTCAGACTGGCACTTAACTTTGCTGAAGTCCCATCCGTTCTCAGCACCAACTCTGTTGTAAAATGCTTTGTAATCAAATTCCTTCATATTGATATTCCACCTTTCAAAATGGGTGAATCAAGACAGAAATGTCTTGCATTCAATGAATGTCTGGCACCATTCAGAGCACGGGTTTCTTACGTTCAAAGGGCAGACTTCCTCCTTGATGGCTAGCACGCGTTTTTCCCCAGCCCGAAACCTAGATACCTCGAACGATACGGAAAGACATCCGTTTCCCACCTCTTTTGAAAAGTGAAGTTATTATACCACGTTATTAAAGATTCAAATTCAGATACACCCCATCCAACTCATTCTGTGTAATACCGATGTACGACAGGGTGACACTTGGGGCGGAATGATTGAATAACTTCTGCAGGACAGCCAGGCTCACACCGGATTGATACGCATGGTACCCGAAGGTCTTCCGAAGCGTATGTGTACCGATGTTTTCTTTAGTCCCGACAGCTCTTGCCGCATCATTAATGATTTTACAGGCTTGTGGTCTCTTCAGAGCATGACCGCCTTTCCTGGACAAAGACAAGGGATCATCTAAAATGTCGGCGATACCCCCAAATACCACGAAAGAGACTGCCTCTTCCCCGCAGCCTCCACAAAACTGTCGTGTAGATTGTAGACCCGTGACCATTCCCCAACGCAACTCTGGGTCGTCACACGTTTCCGCTAATCTGCCCTTTCATATCCTGATCAAGCATATTGCCATCTGCGCCTTCCAGACCATCAAAGGTACTGTTGATGACGCCTCCATTCATACATAGAACCCCAAAAATACCTCCTTGCCCTTGGTTCATTTTCATATTTGCATCCCAACCGGTGAGATTCAATTCTCCCAAAAACACGCCCGCGTTCTGCTGGGGCGTACTTACGTTTAAAATTCCAATGTTGAACATGGATGGCATTGGTGAACCTCCCGCAAAGCGTTTTACAATCCTAGAAATTACTTGCAATTTGTGATTTGATGTCCTGATCTAAAATCACGCCGTCTAACAATTCCATGCCATCAAACGTGTGGTTCACGTTGTTCAGACTCCAGTTAAAGATGCCATACATTGGTCCGTGCCCTTGATTATACTTAATATTGGCATCGAAACCTGTGATATTAATCTGGCCGACAAATACGCCTGAGTTCTGCTGCGGGGAATGGATATTAATCACGCCGAAGGAAATGATGTTCGGAATCTGTGTCACCCCCTGCACGCCATCGCAGCACTGGCCAATCGTGCGCGACGCTAATCCGTATTCAATGTGCGCTGTGCTACAACAGGTGGATCCGGCGCCGCCACGAATACGCCAGACTTCACATCTCTATCGTCAATGAGTGCATCGACGACGTCGGGATCATAAGCGATATTGAGATTCCCCTTCGATTGATTCACGTGCCCGTATGTCGGACCGTATGCGACGTTCTCCTTTTGATGCGCGTCTAGTCCCGTAATACGCGTTTCCCCGATGAATACGCCGGAGTTTTGCACAATCGTCTCACACTGAATGTCGTTGACGCGCGTGTTCAATACATTCGGCGCAGAGTGCTGATAGTGTGGCGCGAAGACATGGATATCTCTATCGTCTATTGGCGTGTCGATAACATCGGGATCGTAGACCAGATTGACGTTACGGTAAACAAGATTTTGGTTGCCGATGGACCCTATCGCATTGTTGGATTTTGAATGGCTACTGACGCCGATTGCGATATTTTGGTTCCCAAAATACACGCCAGAGTTCCCAGCAATGGTGTTGACGGTTAGATTCACCGCTTGATTTGCTTTCACGACACCACTCCTACATTCCCTCACCAAATGCAAACCTTCCCCAAAACTCAGGCGACAAAACCTTCTGGCATACATGCGTTTTGTGTCTAGTGAGCCCCATGGATTTTAGGGTCGATGCTTGGATCGCCTGCGTACGGTCGGCCTCGAACGGCCTGTTTTCCGATTGACGGATGCGTCTGAACCGTTGTGAAACAGCCAAAAGGGATCAAACCCCAGTGCAGAAAATGGCCATTGAGCGCTCAACTGGTGTATATCGTGAAACATTTGCATGGGTTGGTTGTCGTCCCGCTCGTCAGCGTCGCGGTACAACTTAGGATATGTCATAAACTGCCTGACCCAGTACGGCATATCCTGTGGGAGCATATTCTCAACCACCTTTTCCGTATCTGTCCACCAAGGGACTCGATGGTCTTCCCGAGCCAAAAACGATTTGATGAAATCCTCCCACATCACCATCCCCCCTTTCATAAACATTGAATGACGAACATATCCATATGGTGATTTGCATATCGGGCGCAAACGCCTACGGTACTTTGCGCGAAGGCCATAAAGAATCAGGTGTTTTTCGGGGTGGCCAAAATCCCGAGAGGAGTTGAATCATTTTATGTTTGCATCACGTCGCATTCTTCGAAATCAGACACTTTTAATTGAAGAACTCCGCCGTACCAACCAACTCCTGAGATCTTTACCGTACGAATTGGCCAAAGCCCCTGGAAATGTGCACATTCAAAACCTGAAAATAGAGCAGGCCACACTGGATAAACTGCTCTTTCAGTTAGACCGCATCGATGTCAAAGAGTTGAGTGGAACGCTCAATGTGGGCAATAACTTTCAGATGGACAACCCTAAGCGACAAATATTATCAAACAAGCAATCGGGACTTCGTCGACTCATGCAATCGGATGTGTCGAACAACTGGAATGAATCCACGGGGGAATCTGCCAAAGATACGAGTCCCGCTTCTCTTAGCGCCACCGAGCCTCCGCACCTGGCGAGGACAGATAGCGGCTACACGATAAAAGTCGACCAACAATAGGGGGCATACCACATTGGCTGACCAGGACAACGCTGAACAAGGTCTCTTTTCGACTGTATTTATCGTCGGAACCGTGTCCGTCTCCAACATGGAGGGTGCTTCTTGCCTAAATGTCGGAAACAACTTCCCGACCAACTTTCGAAGTGTCAAAAAGCATAATCAGGGATTCGGAAATGTGACGGGTGATCACAATGTCATGCGAAATCTCAAATCACTCTTAAGCGACCCTGATATACTCGATACGGTTTCGTTCCAAAACGAGACAGACATTCCCAAGTGGGTTGAAAGCCTGCTGCAATCCTCGAAAGAAGAAGAGGGGTTCAAGCGATGAACCAGTGGCGTCAGGGGCGCATTCAAATCGGCACGATAACCGACGCATCGAACGCGTACTTTGGTCACAACGTAGCAGTTTGTCAAACCACCTCGCGCAAGGTATCAGATGGCTTTGGCTCAGTACGTGGGCAAGGCAACGCGTTTTTCGAAAACGTCCAAATCACGTTGGATAACGATGTCATCGACAGCGAACATTCGAAAGGGCATTCTCAGTCAGACAAAGAGTTGTGAGGCTCCACGACACCTGCTGGGTGATGCAGGGAGGCATACGTCCATGAAAAACGGTGGCCAACAAAATCCATTTGAATATCTGAAGAACCTCGGTGATTTACGAGACATCAAGAAATTATTAGGTGAAGATTTTTTTAAACACTTCTCCATGGCAGGGTTCAATGCGGATCCGCTGGTTCGTGAAGAAGAAACCGAACAAGTATACCCTGCCGTCGACATCTATGACCTCGGGAATGAATTCAGCGTCTGGGCAGAAATCCCTGGGCTGAAGCGAACGGACATCTCCCTTCAGGTGAGTTCCTATAGCTTGTTCCTGCGCGGGAATGTACCTACGCCAACCGGAAAGCGCAACGCTCACGTACTGACGTCGGAACGCTATGTGGGTCCGTTCGAACGAACCATAGAACTGCCCGTACGCATACGTCCAGAATCCGTCAAAGCTTCTTACGCCAACGGCCTTCTGATTATCATTCTAGAGAAGTTCTCGCCGACGGAAGGTGAAATCCACCATGCTGTAGATATCGAATTTGAATAAATCCGCCAAATACCTCAGCTGTTCCTCGATTATCGATCTCGGTTATCGCTCCCGAACCATCGCCAATAAATCGGCACTCGCGCGCGACACGTCCGTAGCCCCCATGATCGCGGACACCACCGCGATGCCATCTGCGCCTGCTCCCAGGACTTGCCCGACGTTGTCCTGCTGGATGCCGCCAATACCGACGATTGGCACATCGACGCAGTCAGCAATCGCCCGAAGTCCGTCAATTCCGCACATGTCCGCATCCGGCTTCGACGACGTCGGAAACACGGACCCTACCCCCAGGTAATCGGCGCCCGCGGCAACCGCAATGTGTGCTTCTTCCACGGTGCAAGTGGAGACGCCAATCACCATGGTATCGCCCACCAACTTTCGCACGTCCGTACACGAAATATCACTCTGCCCAACATGAACGCCGTCGGCATCGGTTAGGAGTGCGATATCGACGCGGTCATTCACGATGTAGAGTGCACCGTATTCCCTCGTCAATTTGCGGATGGCCCGCCCGAGTTCCACCAGTTGTGCCCCATCGTCGTGCTTGCGTCGAAGCTGAACAGTCGTGACGCCGCCCATCAGCGCTTGCTGAACCACATCCAGCAGATTCGCGGTGTCCTCGCGATGATCTGTCACCAAGTAAAGGGCCAATTTGTCTCTGAATTGCGCACGGCTCAAAGTCGGATTGGACATACAAAAAGCCTCCTGTCGAAAGAGGCCGCTAGGGTGTAGAAACGCGAGAAGGACGTCCGCCCAGTATATTCACGTCTCCGCCACTTTCCTACGCCGGTATTACCCAGATCAGGTGCTAAGGGTCCAAGGTTCTCCCTTGTCTCAGCATGTTGCTCCCCTAGTGGCTCTATTCAATTCATCTGTCGATGACATTACTACACTCCGATGGACAATTGCAAGGTGCCCCTTATCACATCCCAATATATCTGGCGTAGAGACTACGCGCTTCCACTTCATTGTCGACACCGTGAATGAGCGCCCGACCGTCGGCAAACAACGTGATTTGCACGTTGCCAAAGTCGCAGCGCAGCAAGCTGTCGTTGTGTCGCACCTCACCAAACGAAGAAAGCCTGTCCGCCATTTGCGACAGTGAGACAAGGAGGCGGGCCGCTGGTCGCACCTGTATCGTTTGACGTCCACACAAAGAGACTGTCAAGTCGTTCGTCCGGGTCTCAAGCGCCACGTACTCGTGCTGTTGACAACATGGACACGCCGCTTTCGCCTCTCCGAACTGGACGCTGCGAAACTCGTTTTTCCACACATCCAAATACGTAATCGCGTTCGCCAGGGCGTCGACATTGCCCGTCAGATACTTGAATATCTCCGCTACCTGCAGCGAGGCGATAATGGACACCACGGGCGCAATGACACCCACCGTATCACACGTATCATGTCCGCCACTCTGCGTGTTTGGCCCAAACAGACAGACCAGACACGGTGTCTCTCCCGGGCGAATAAACGCCGTCGTGCCATATGAACTGACCGCGCCGCCGTACGACCAGGCGATTTGGTGCTTAACCGCTACGTCGTTGATGAGGTATCGCACTTGAAAATTGTCCGTCCCATCGACAATCACATCGACATCGGACAACAGTCGCTCAGCGTTTCGCCAGTGAACATCCTCAATCGCCACCTCAATTTCAACGTCGCGATTGGCCTGTCTCAGTTTATCCGCGGCCGCCTCCGCTTTGGCGCGTCCGTGCAGAGCATCTGCCTCGTCATACAACGACTGCCGCTGTAAATTTGACGGTTCGATGATGTCTCTGTCAATCAGGCGGACGAAACCGACACCAGCGCGAACGAGTTGGGTTGCCGAGGCCGTGCCCAAGGCCCCCATCCCGACGATCGCGACACGCGCGCGGCGCAGCAAAGCCTGTCCGTCCTCCCCAATCGGTCGAAACAAGACCTGCCTTGAGTATCTTTCGTGATCCAACGTGATCATCCCCCTTGTCACGCTCCTGCGGACACTTTAGCGCAGTTTCGAAACATCCGCAAAAGGGCTGGCCTTCTACCGTACAGGCTAGCACGCACTATCTGGATGCCGTGTGCCGACGTGCGAATCGGTCCGAAAGCAGCTTTCCAGCGACTCCCTTGACGATCCATCCTCGCCCATGATAGCCTAATCCCGAATTGAACGTCTGACAAATAATGTGCTAGATAATGGTGTGTTAGTTGGGTTCAAAATGGAAACCCGCCGTACCTGATAATTCAGGTACGGCTTTTTTGATGGTGAGGTGAACCATGAACGCGGTCTTACATGTGATTAGTGATAAGCATCGACACCACTTACCGCTCTTTGATGCGCTCGTCGAAGCGGCGAAAGGCGGTGCCGACGTCTTGCAAATTCGCGAAAAAAAGGCACCCGCACAAGAAACGTATTCGCAAGTGCGACAACTGCAACAAGCGTTATCAGAGGAGCGGCTCTCTTCGCGCATTTTCGTCAACGACCGAGTCGATATCGCTATCGCGACTGACATTGCCGGCGTACACCTAGCAGCCAAATCGCTCCCGACGCCCGTCGTCGACGCATTGCGCCAACAAGCGGGTTGGTCCGGCCAAATCGGCTGTTCTGTCCACAGTCTTGAAGAGGCGCAACTGGCCGAGCAGGCTGGGGCGGACTATGTGACGTTCGGCCACATTTTCGCCAGTGAATCGCACCCTGGGCTGCCACCGCGCGGCGTCTTCGCGCTGCAGCGCGTGGTCGAAGCGCTGTCGATTCCCGTCATCGCCATTGGCGGCATCGACCAAACCAATATCGACACCGTGCTCGCGACAGGCTGCAGTGGCATTGCAGTGATTGGCGCAGTTCTTGGGGCCAAAAACCCACGCCGCGCGGCAGCGCAGTTGAAGTCCGCCATCGAGAAATCGAAGGCGCGCCCGAAGGTCGAATTTTGCGCGTTGCACAACTAGGAGATACATCAAGACGGTCATTGCGACTGACACAAGGGTGAATAATCGTCATTTTGGGAAAGGCGGAGACCACGTGACCGATATGTTTGACGTCATTGTCATCGGCGGCGGCGCCATTGGTATGACCAGTGCTTGGCGGCTCGCTCAGACAGGGCGACGCGTTTTGCTGCTCGAACGAGGCCAGTTGGGCGGTGAAGCTTCGAGTGCTGCGGCTGGGATGCTCGGCGCGCAGCTGGAGGTTTCAGAACCAGGTGCCTTTTACCAACTGTGCCTGGAAAGCCGTGCATTGTACGCGCAGTTTGTCGACGAATTGTTCTCGTGCACGGGAATTGATGCCCAACTATCACACAACGGTATCCTCCAGATGGCCTTCGACGCGACCCACGTCACAGCGCTGAAATCTCGAATGCGTTGGCAAATTGACCATGGTGCGCGCGCAGAATGGTTAGACGCCGACGAGGTGAAACGGCAGGAGCCACTCCTCGCAAAGGCGTTTGGTGCGCTCCTATTACCGGACGACAGCAACGTCAACGCACCGCTCCTCATGCGCGCTTTAGCCGCAGCCGTGAAGCAAATCTGCCAGGTGTGCGAAGGCAGCCATGTGACCGATATTGAACACGAAAAGACAGGCGACGGATATGTGGTTAAAACCGCCACAGGCAGTTACTGCGGTGAATCCGTGGTCGTTGCTGCGGGCGCCTGGTCGGAGCGCTTGTTGGAACCGTTTTCCACGCCTTGCACCATCCGCCCTGTCAAAGGGCAACTCGCCGCGATCCGGCCGCGGCAGGGGCTCGCGATTCGCCACACCATCTACAGTGACCACGTCTACCTCGTGCCCAAACGAGACGGCACAATTGTGGTCGGTGCCACCGAAGAACGCGAAGCCGGATACAACCGGGACGTGACGATAGATGCGTTGACGACGCTGTTTACCGCCGTTACCCGCATGGCCCCGGGCCTTCGGGACGCCATCTTCGAACGCACATGGATGGGGCTTCGACCCGGGTCCCCAAATGGCCAGCCTTGGATTGGCGAAGTGGCCGGCGCACCGGGGTTGCACGTGGCTGTTGGACATTTTCGAAATGGCATCTTGCTCGCGCCCGTGACCGCCAAGATGGTCGTTCAATCCGTATCCAGAGAGCCCTGGCCAGCGCGTTGGCAACCGTTTCACGTCGCGTTGAAAGACCAGTTACAACCGAGGTGACTGCGATGAAGATTACCGTCAACGGTAAATCCCTAGAAATTTCAGCGAACACCACCGTGCAACAACTCGTGGAGCAACTCGATTTGGGACACGAGCGCATTGCCGTCGAGCACAATCGGCACATTCTCGACCCGGGCGATTTTGCCACAGCCACCATCGAAGAAGGCGACACGTTGGAAATCGTCCGCTTCGTCGGCGGTGGTTGATCAGACTGTATCAGCACAAAAGGCGCAAACACACGGAGGCGTCAGAGGAGGATGAACTCATGGATCAATGGACGATTGCGGGGCGCACGTTTACATCCCGTTTGATGGTTGGGACAGGCAAATATCCTTCGCTCACCGTCATGCGCGACGCGCTCGCCGCGTCAGGCGCAGAGATCGTAACCGTCGCCGTCAGGCGGGTGAATCTGGATGCGCGCGAAGAATCGCTGCTCGCTTATATCGATCTCGACAAGTATTTCTTACTCCCGAATACCGCTGGTTGCCATACGGCTGAAGAGGCTGTTCGCACCGCGCGCCTCGCACGCGCCGCGGGTTTATCCAACTGGGTCAAACTCGAGGTGATTCCAGACGACGGGACGCTTTTACCCGACCCAGTCGCCACCGTGGAGGCGGCAGAAATCCTCGTCAACGAGGGATTTGTAGTCCTCCCGTACACGACAGACGACCACACCGTCGCCAGGCGCTTGCTCGACGTCGGCTGCGCGACCATCATGCCATTTGGATCCGCCATTGGAACCGGCCAAGGACTCCCCAATCCGGAACGCCTGCGACGAATCATTGAACTGGTCGATGGGCGGGTGCCCGTCGTGATCGACGCAGGTATCGGCGCACCATCGGATGCGTCCTTGGCCATGGAACTGGGCGCAGATGCGGTTTTGGTCAATACGGCCATCGCGAAGGCAACGGACCCGGTGCAAATGGCTCAGGCGATGGCGCTGGGCGTTCAGGCGGGCCGCTTCAGTTACCTCTCCGGCCGCATCCCTCGCACGGAAGTGGCTTCGCCGAGCAGTCCAGAAGCGGGACTCATCGCGAAGGAAAGCGCGCCGACGACCGCGAGGGCCTAAGTCGCACAACACAGCAGAGCACAACGCGGGATCCTGCGCTATGGCCAAAGTAGGCGACAAATTGCAGGGCTGGTGCAAGGAGCGCGCTTTTTGGCCCCTTTACGCCAGCCCTGAAGGCATCACGCCGATTTTTTGGCGATTTGAAAGTTGCGAAGAACGCCCGTGCGCTTCAGTGCGTCAGCCAGCCACTTCGGCAACAGACCACCGAGCACTGCCCCACTCACCATCGTGATGACGGTGTAGAGGACGACGATGAAGGCCTGGTACGCGTGACCACCATACTGAACATACCATTGAACGCTGAATGCAATGCCAGCCAGCGCACCGGAAAGCATCAAAATCGACCAGTGATACTTGCGCCACCCGAACAAGAGAAACGCAACTTCCGCACCAATCCCCTGAACAAGGCCCGACAGGAGCCCACCAAGGCCCCAGTTGCCCCCAAGTCCGAGCTCGACAATCGCTGCAATCACCTCGGACATGAGCGCAGCGCCTGGGCGGCGAACGATATATGGAATGAGACCTGAAGCCAGCCACCAAAGTCCGTTTATCACGCCCTGCCCAGGCACCCAACCGATGCTGAACAAATTCGTGACGACATCCCACCCACGGTAGATAGCCCCGCAAACCACGGACAGAATGACCATCGTGACAATTTCCCGCAACTTCCAACTCATTTTGCACAACGCCCCCCAGAGTTTGAGTGCGCATCAGGCAATGCCAAAAGACCTCGTCGGCGAACGAACGCGTGACGAGGTCTGCTAAGTCTGCGGCACTTCCCCACGCTGGTATTACCCAGATCGGGTGAAAGGGTTAGCATCCTCTGCCTCTCAGCCATATGGCACCCCTAGCGCCTCGCATCGTATGAAATTGAATTCCCGCCACTTAGTTTAGCAAGAATTTCAAATCTGCGCTATCAGTGTAGAATGACGTGACCAAAGGGTTCGATGAGCCCGCGCACGAGCGATAAGGGGTTCGGCAATGAACTGTCCAGGATTAAACTCGTCCCAACGACTGCCACTAGGGTCATCAGAAACGTGAACACGCCCCATTCTCTTTTCGTTTCAACAGGGACGAGAAAGCGAATTTGCACCCACGATGCGGCTGCCAGCGTGAACAACATAGGCGTTCACAGCCGTCTGAAACGTCTTCATCACCTCAGGGTCGTCAGCGTCAAGGCCCGTCTGGTTTTCAATCAGCATCGCCGCCCCGGATAGCTGATACTGCACGGATACCTGATTGCCTTGCACCTGCGTGCGGACACGCCGATGCGCCTGGGTCAAGTCCACGCTGATGGTCTTCCCCATCTTTGGCACTTCCATCGTCAGCATGGTGTACTTCAGCCTGTCGAGCATCCACTCCAACGACATGGTGTCGTCCGGGTCTAGGTAGCCGACCAGTTTTAAATTGCGAAAGACCGCGCAGTGATCAAATGAAAACGCGGGCTCCGTATCCCCACTCTCTTCCCCCTGACTGCTCGAATCGCTCCCATCTGTTCCACCAGTGTCCGACGAGTCTCCGCCTGGTGACTCCTGTGCCGGCTTGATGTCAATCGCGCTTGCCATCTGATCTGTGCCTTCACTCGCCGATTGAATCATGAAGTCCATCAAGGTCGTATTCGATCCCGTCAGTTGACGCTCCAACTTACGAATCGCCTCACCAGATAAACTCTCCAGCGGATACGTGGTATTTAGCAAGGACCGAGCATCGCTGTCCTTCGCAACCAAAATCGCCGTGCGCAGGCGGTTGGGGGGATTTCTCCCGAAGTGATCGAGAATATCCATCATCCCGGTTTTGGCCATCCGGTCACCAATCAAAATAATGCGCAGATGCGGCAAGTACAGCTGCCGAGGAAGTTTCTTCTGAACATTGGCATCCGCCTCGCTGACGCTGCGGCCCGTGGCGCTGATCATAAAGAAGCTCTTGCCGCCTGATCCGCCACCCATTCCCGTCTGGGCACCCCCGACCCGCGATGGGATAGCCACGTGTACACTCACGAGGACGCGGTTATCCGGGGTTAAATCGATTGCTTTCGCCATGACGAGTGCGAGTTCGTTGACCTCTTTCCGATCCCAACACCCGGAAAGGGGCAGAATCAAACCAATCGTCATGAAGATGAAGAGCAATTTGCGCAGGTTACGCATGGGCAGGCGACCTATCCAGCCTGCGCCTGAGCATGTCAACGGCTAACAGGAACGTGGGCAAAATGTTCTGGACGACCATCCCTTCAATGGGAAACGTGTAGGTCAAGAAACTGCGCAGTTCCGCCAAATTCGGGAACATCCACAGGCACCCAATCATCGTCAAGATGGTCACTGGCATGACAATTAACCGGTGATCAGACAATCCTGTCAAGTGCGTGACACAGGTTGCAAACACAAACAAACAGACCGCCTCTTTCACCACCAGCCCGTACATCCAAATCGAGATGATGAGTGGGTCAATTCGCTCAAAAAAGTCACCCAGGCTAATGTACCGGGCCGTAATGTAATAGGAGTACGTCAGTTTCTCGATGAGCGGCCCTGCGACCATGGTACTTTGGAGTGCTATCATCACGACAAATACGCCAATGAACGTCAGCAGGTAATACGACATGCGGCGAACGTTTTTGCTCGTCTCCAAAAAGGGCAACAGAAACCCCATCAGCAGAAATTCCCCGTACCAGGCCGATGGCACAATCGCCGCCTGAATGATGGTCTCAAACCAGTCCGGCCCCAACACGGGGCGAACATATGCAGGACGCATGTTGGGCAGCAAACAAATAAATACGAAGAGGAAAAACGTAATGGTAATTGGGACAAACGTCTCTGCGCAGCGCGCAATCACTTCGATGCCTGCCCAGACCGCGAGCCCACATGCGAATAGAAATAGCCCGAGAATCATCGGTTTTGGCGTGCGCGGAAGGGCAAACATCGAAATGAAGGTCATCATCTCAGCGGCGACCTTCGTCGTGTAAATAAATGTTTGCGGATGAACACGTCCCGAAAATCCTGAAAATGCATCGGTCCAACCGGCGTGAAGTAGGGGACGCCGAACGACCGAAGGGACACTAAATGGATGACGAGAATGACAATGCCAATGGCGATTCCATAGATTCCAAAAATTCCTGACAGAATGAGCATTGGGAAACGCAGAAGTCGAATCGCGATACCAAAGTTGTAGCGCGGAAAAGTAAACGAAGCGATGCCTGTAAACGACACGACAATGACCATCGGCGCCGAAATAATGCCAGCTTCCACGGCCGCCTGACCAATGACCAATGCGCCGACGATACTCATCGCTTGCCCAATTTGTTTCGGCATGCGAACGCCGGCCTCGCGCAGCGCTTCAAACACGATTTCCATGAACAACGCCTCAATGACAGCCGGAAACGGTGTGGATTCACGGGCTGCCGAAATACTCATCAAGAGTGTCGTCGGAATCATTTCCTGTTGAAACGTCGCCATTGCCACGTAGACGGATGGCAAGAGAAGGTTTACCAGCATAAACGTAATTCGCAAGATCCGCAAAAAACTAGACATAAAGGTCCGCTCATAGTAATCTTCGTTCGCGTTGAGCGCTCCAAAGAAAACCACTGGGGCCACCAACGCAAATGGCGTACCGTCTGTAAAAATGGCGAACCTACCCTCCAACAAGTTCGCGGAGATCACATCGGGCCGCTCTGTGCTCTGTACTTGCGGAAAGGGCGACTTCGGACTGTCCTCAATAAATTCCTCGAGAAAGGCCGATTCGAGCACGGCGTCGATATCAATGCGCTGGATGCGCCGCCTCGCCTCTTCAACCACGGAAGGTTCAGCAATTCCGTCCACGTAGGCCAGCACCACATCAGTTTTTGTAAATTCACCAATTATGAAGGTTTCCATCTTCAATTTCGGACTGCGGATTCAACGCCGAACCATTGCTGTATTCGTGCGCAGAGACTCGACAAAGCCCTCGCGAGGACCGCGGATGACCGGTTCCGACGGCGGTTCTTCGATGCCGCGCTGCTTCCAGCCCACGACGCTTAAGATCAAAGCAGCTTCGTCCCCATCGACACACATGGTGACGCTGCCCTTCAGGACAAACTCCACCACTTCGTTGTAGGTCGTCACCACACCGACTTGTGCCGCGGGCACGGCTCTGTCGGCCAATATCTCCTGCACCCAGGCCGCCGTGACAGCTGGTGTCGGCGGCAGGGGTTGGCGCATGAGCACCTGCAAAACGGCCTCGTCCAGATGCTTGGTGTCGACGAGCCCGTCGACATAGGTAATCAGCATGCGGATACCCTGCCCCACTGCATCCGGACAGACGATGTGCCGAAACACGACATCGGAGCAATTGGAAAAGGTCTCGCGTAAATGCTTCTCCTTGACCTCCAACGCCTTATCCAGCAAATCTCCCTCTTCTGGGGCTGGGTCGGGCAATCTCACCTCAGGAATGATACTTTTGGGTCGTTTCACTCGTCGATAAGACCTCATACCGTCCTCCTCGCAGAACTACGATGTACGTTCCCCAAAGATGACCTTGTACATGCGAGCGTTTTGCAGAATTAACGTTCACAACGCATTTGACACTATATATAGTGTTCCATTGATAGTTCGTACACTATATATGTGCGAGAAACGGTGAAAAATCGAATTCTGCAAAACGCTCATGCAATAAAAGGTATCTGACCCACATTGCGGATTACACAGCGCGTCGATGCGGATGCTAGAGACAGCGGATTGTATTCGCCTGTACGGCGATACGTTGTCGCAGGCAAACGCCACCGCAGAACTACGAAACAAACTGGACGTCGCCGTCCCCGAAGCGCGCACCAAACAGTCACTCTGCTTATTTCAGCTGCACAACATTGAAGGGATAACAGAATTGCGCGACCTCGGGGGCGTCCTCACGGACTTAAGCCGCATCATGGATGAAGTGACCAACAAGTCTGTGGCCATGACAGGATCGGAAATTGACCTATCGACCTCGTGAACAGATACATTCGGGAAGGGTTCCACTAGAAGAAACCCAGGGGCCGGTGCCGCACGATTGATGTAAAGCGCCGCCCATGCGGCCCGTACGGCCCACGCGGCGCCGATTCACATCGTCCCCAAGATTTTCTCCACTAAGACCAATTGATTGTACTGAAAGATGTCCTGCATGATCTCAAGCGCAGTTTGCAGGCGACCAGAATAGTCGTAGTCTTCATTTCGCGACAGCTCGATGGTTCGTCGCGAAACCGGATCGTCATAAATCATCAGATTTTGGTACGTACGCACCTTCCACCCGCGAGACCGCAAAAAGGCGTCGACGTTCTCCAGTGGAATCGTTCGTAGAAACGAGTGGTCGGTAATGGTCACGTGCACATTCTGAAATCGCTCAAACATGAATCCGTCACCTTTCTTGGATCATCCCACAAGCAGTATGGTCGCCTAGATCCGCACAGATACACCTTTGCCGCATTGGAACGAAAACCACCTTAATGTTATAATGCTAATATTAGCATGCTATGATTAGTTGCATGTCCCATTTTCGCCCCCACATCGGGGCTGTTATCGGAATTTCGCTTGCAAGAAGGGTGTGTGGACACGACGGACGATTTGCTTACTATCGACGAAGTATTTGCCGCATTGTCAGAAGCGGGTGTCACATCATCCATTCAAATGACGCGTACCTGGGTGCGGGAAGGCAAACTTGAAGGGGCCTTTATGCCAAAAGGCGCGCGAAATCGCAAAGAGGGCTGGCGCGTGCCGCGCGCGAGCGTAGAGGCCTTCATCCAGTCACGGAGGCCGGAACGGGGGCAGATTGACCAACTTCAAGAGGAAGTCCAACGGCTGACACTCGAACTGATGTCGACCCGCCGTCGCGCCGCGCAATTCTCGCAAAACGAAGCGCGTCAACTGGCCATCAAAGAGCGAGTCTATCAAACCATTCGCGACATCACCGCGAACGGTCGGGCGTACATTCCTGAACACGCACAGCTGGTGTTGGATATTGTGACAGGCGACGTCTCAAAACTGACCGACAAACAGTTGTATCTTCTATGCGACCAGTTGTTGGCTTTGTCCCCACAGCTGCTCGATGGTGACGACATCACCACGCACCGCTAATGCCGTGCGGCCGCGAATGTAAACGGTGTCATTTTTTCGTAAAACAAATTGAAGCGCTTCTATTTCACATGATATACTGTGACTGCGGGTGAATTCCCTCTTTCTAACTATTGAAAGTTAAATTTAATTCCAATTCTGATAATTCACCTCGCAAATTTTGAACCACGTCATACACACAGAGGAGGGGGCGTATTGCAAAAGTTAAACAGAAATATTGGCACGTTTGGCCTGATGATGACCGGCGTCGGTTCTATCATCGGCTCAGGCTGGTTGTTTGGCGCGCAGAAGGCAGTCGTCGTCGCGGGTCCAGCAGCTATTGTGGCCTGGATTATCGGCATGGTCATGGTCCTCTTCATTGGCCTAGTGTATGCTGAGCTCGGCGCGCGATTCCCGGAATCTGGCGGGATGGTCCGCTACGCCCAGTACTCACATGGCTCCGTCATTGGTTTCATCTCTGGGTGGTCGAACTGGATTGCCATTGTTTCCGTCATTCCAATTGAAGCAGAAGCCTCGATTCAATACATGAGTTCGTGGCCCTTCGCTTGGACACATGCGCTCTATTCGACCAGTTCTCAAACGTTGACTGCCACAGGCCTATGGTTGGCCGCCGTCCTGGTTTTCATCTACTTCTTAATCAACTTCTGGACCGTCCAACTATTCGCACGCGTCAACACGTTCATCACCGTGCTCAAGTTCGCGATTCCAGGTCTGACTGCGATAGCTTTGCTTTGCAGTGGGTTCCACAGCGAAAACTTCTCGCAACACGGCGGATTTACGCCCTTTGGTTGGTCGGGTGTACTCACGGCTGTCGCGACTTCAGGAATTGTCTTTGCATTTAACGGCTTTACCAGCCCCGTCAATCTGGCAGGTGAGGTAAAGCGTCCAAATCGTTCTGTGCCAATTGCCGTAGTCGGATCAATCCTTTTGGCCGCCGTCATCTATCTTTTGCTGCAAGTGGCCTTTATCGGAAGTTTGACACCTGCTATGCTCGCCAACGGGTTTGCTCATTTGAACTTTGACTCACCCTTTGCAAACTTGGCCATGGCTTTTGGCCTCAACTGGCTGGCCATCATCTTGTTTGCGGACGCATTCGTGTCACCATCTGGAACGGGCATCACGTATACAGCGACCACGGCTCGTATGATTTTTGGCATCAGTGAAAACGGTTGGCTGGCGAAATCGTTCGCCCATGTGCATCCAAAGTGGCGAATTCCTCGCAGAGCCATGTGGGCCAATCTCGTCATCGCGTATCTGTTCCTGATACTGTTCCGCGGTTGGGGACAACTGTCCACCGTCATTTCCATTGCGACCTTGTTGTCCTACACGACGGGCCCTGTATCGGCATTGGCATTCCGCGACGTCGCGGATGGCATGGGTTCGAGCGTACGCGTCAAGGGCTTGAAAATACTAGCACCCATCGCCTTCGTGATGGCATCCTTGATTCTCTACGCAGGCAAATGGCCGTCTACGGGACGCGTCATCTTCGTAATTCTTGTCGGGTTGCCCATCTACCTCTTCTTCCAATATCGGAATGAAGGGTTCAAGGGATTTGGCAAACATCTCAAATCTAGCATTTGGATGATTGCCTATCTCGCGTTCATGATTCTCGTGTCATTTCTCGGCAGTGCGCAATTTGGGGGCATTCAAGTCATCCCCTACGGCATTGACTTGTTAGTCGTGGCCGTGGGCTCCCTCGCCTTCTTCTACTGGGGTGTTCGCAGTGCCTGGGTGACGCCGTATCTCGAACGCGCTCAAACGGATTACGAAACAGAAGTCCGCGCCAGCGCATCGCCATTGGGGCGGACATCGGACGCGGCTGCGGATTTGCCGTCCACGACCCTGTAAGTTTCTCGGTTGGTATCGTTCGGATTCGATAGGATCCGTTGTGGATCCATTGTTGGATCCGTTGACAAAGCTTTTCACGCAGTGTAATCTTTATCCACACAACTGAACGAAATATTGTAGATCTTCTTATCAAGAGCGGCGGAGGGACTGGCCCGATGAAGCCCGGCAACCACCGTAAATCGGATGGTGCTAATTCCTGCAGGACAATCGTCCTGGGAGATAAGAGGGATGCCGTCCAACAAGGACATCTCCCTCTGGGAGGTGTCCTTTTTTATCAACTGGGCACCCCTACCGCGGGCACAGCGCGTGTATCTCAGCCAGACGATTCTGACAGCTGCCTGAGGAGGACATAGCATGGACAACATCAACATTGGATTACTGGGGTGCGGTGTGGTGGGCACCGGCATTTTACGCGTTCTCGCCGACAAACGCGACATTCTACAGAAGGAACGCGGGCTCTCGATAGGCGTGCGCGGCATTGTCGTGCGGGATTTGAATCGATGTCGCGACGACATTGTGGACGCGACTAAGTTACATACCGACTGGATGCATGTGTGTGCAGATGACGACATCGATGTCGTCGTCGAAGTGATGGGCGGCACGGACAGCGCGCGGGCTGCAGTGCTCTACGCCCTCCGACACGGAAAATCTGTGGTCACCGCCAACAAGGAACTCATGGCCAAATACGGCGATGAGATTCGCCACGTCGCGCGCGAATACGGCCAATACGTTCGCTTCGAAGCGAGCGTTCTCGCAGGCATTCCGGTTGTGCACACCCTAGAGACCTATTTTCACATGAGCCAAATTGTCCGCCTGCGTGGAATCATGAACGGCACATCAAATTACATCCTCACCCGGATGCACCGAGAAGGACTGGCATTCGCCGACGCCCTTCGCGCCGCCCAATCGCTCGGCTACGCCGAAGCGAATCCAGACATGGACGTGGACGGCATTGACGCCTGGTGCAAACTCCAAATTTTGCTCGACTGCATCGGCGTTCCGCAAGACGCGCGCGTCGGCACGGAAGTCGAGGGCATTCGGTCGGTATCCCAATCAGACATCCGCACGGCACAAACGCAAAACTGCAAAATCAAACACGTCGTCTCGGCACAGTGGGATTTAGAATCAGGTCTCGTAAACTGGCACGTCGGGCCAGAGTCCATCACCCTTGACGATCCACTCTACGCCATCGACGACGTCCAAAACGCCATCTGCATCGACGGAGACGCATCGGGCACCATCACACTGTCTGGCCCGGGCGCAGGCGCACTGCCGACGGCGAGCGCCGTCCTCGAAGACGTGCTCAAAATTGCACAGAAGCTACAGGTTTCGCTGTCGGTGTGACGGGCGGCGGGATCGGCGGGATCGGCGGGATCGGCGGGAGCGGCGGGATCGGCGGGATCGAGCGGGATCGGGCGGCAGTGGGCGGTTGGCGAGGCGAAATAGAGCAGATTTTGTACCTTATTCGCTGCATATTTGCTACTTTTGCCCGCTTTAGGCATGAAAAGTGCCTTATTTCGTGCGGATCCCCCAAAATCGGGTGGTCCTGCACCTAATAGGGCATTTTTTCTGCCTTATTCGCATGACTTACTAGCCCCATGTCTTATTAAGACATCTCGGTGGCACCACAATGGTCACCTCGGTGGAATCCCCCAAACCACAGCGCACCAGCAGACTCCGCCGATCCGCCCGATCCGCCCGATCCGCCCGATCCGCCCGATCCGCCCGATCCGCCCGATCCGCCCGATCCGCCCGATCCGCCAGCCTCCCAGCCTCCCAGCCTCCCAGCCTCCCAGCCTCCCAGCCTCCCAGCCTCCCAGCCTCCCGCCCTTCGCCCTTCGCCCTTCGCCCTTCGCCCTTCGCCCTTCGCCCTTCGCCCTTCGCCCTTCGCCCTTCGCCCTTCGCCCTTCGCCCTTCGCCCTTCGCCGCACCTTAACACTTTCCTAACCCGAAGTTAAACGGTTTTACACAAATCATCGTTAGGATAAAACTACGATGCCACTTGAAAGGACGATGATGGTTGTGAGATTCCGGAGAAAATCACTGATTTTATCGACAATTTCAGGCGCGCTGTTCGTAGCGGGGCTCGCGGCAGGCTGTGGAACTTCAGCGGCGAGCGAGGAAGGTGCGAAAGCTGCGACGACGCAGGTCGACGACGCGAAGCAAGCGGCGAATCCGTCTGGAACGCTCACGGTATACGGCGCGTTGACGAGTGCGAACGGAGATGCGCTCGCTAAGGCGTTTGAGGCATATGATGCAAACGCAAAGGTCAACATCATCACGGGCGGGACAGGTGATCTCGTCACGCGCATCGAGGCTGAGGCCAAGGCAAAATCGTTGCATGCGGATGTCGTGTTGTTGGCGGATCCGACCGTGATGCCGAATTTGGCCAATGAACACATACTCTCCTCCTACAAACCGGCCAGCGCGACCAACTTGCCGTCGTCATTGCAGGGGCAGGATTGGGTTGGCGCATTTACGTTTCACAACGTCATCATCTATCACAAAGGGATGTCTCTCCCAACTCCCACTTCCTGGACAGACCTGACGAAGGCAACGTATAAAGGTCAGCTTGAACTAGGCGATCCGTCCTATTCCGGCACCACCCTCGGCATGGTCGGCTACCTCAGTTCAAAATACGGTTGGCGTTACTTTCAGGATCTGCGCCAAAACAACGCGACGACGCAATCCTCCACGAATACCGTCGGTACAGATGTGGCGTCCGGGCGCGTCGATGTAGGAATTAGCCTCGACAGCGTCGCGAACAGTTTGATTGCGCAGGGGTCTCCCGTCGGCATCGTCTGGCCGAAGGACGGCGCCATCCCGGTACCGGCGCCCGTGAGTATTGTGGCTGGTAAGGAAAACGCCTTGTCCAAAGCCTTTGTCGATTGGCTGCTGAGCCCCGCCGGGCAGAGTGAAGTGAGTCATTTGGGGTTGGCGCCCGTGAGCGGATCATCCAATCTCGTCCCACAGAACGCCACGATGGCGAGCATTGATTGGTCACAAATTGGTCAGCAGCGCACCACGACCATCAATCAATTCGAGTCTATCTTCAGCAAATGAGGAAGTTTTCGATGGCAAATCGCAAAGGAACCCGACATGCAAGCTGCGGTCTGTGGGCGCTCGTGGCTGGGCTAGTGCTGTGGCCATTGTGCGCCCTCTTGTGGACGACGGGCAGCGAAATTGCTGGCGCCGGTGCGACAGGTAGCGGTGGTCTGCTGGGGGGCAACGCCTTGCCCTCGCTGTGGAACTCGCTCTGGTCGGCGGCTGTCGGCACGGCCTTGGCCGTCGTCATCGGCTATGGCATGGCCTACGCCTGTGTTCATCTCGATGCGCGCAGGGCAACGTGGGCGCATCTGGCGGCCATGCTCCCCCTCCTCGTCCCGCCGTTTGTCGGAGCGTTTTCTTGGGTGCAGGCATATGCCAAATCAGGCACCGTCGACTGGCTGTTTGGCTGTTTGGCTGGTTCTGGTCCGGAATTTACGGGCCTTGGGGCGTCATCGTCTTACTCGCAGTACATACGGCGCCCATCGCCTACTTGAGTGGACTGATGGCGCTTCGTCGCATCTCGCAGCCGACGCGGCACGCTGCTCGGATTCACGGCGCAGGGCTCTGGTCCGCTTTTTACGTGGTCACCTGGCCCTCCATCAAACCCAGCCTGCTCGCGGCAGCAGGACTCGTGTTCGCCTACAATCTCGGCGATTTCGGCATCCCGTTTGAGCTCGGCGTCCCTGTGCACTTTCAAACGACCACCACGCAAATCTACGCCGACTTGACCATGCAGATGTCCGGTGGCTTGCCATCCGCCGTGTTGTTGTCCCTCCTTCTGTCCATCATCGCACTGGCGCTGACCATGGCCAGTTTGCAAAAACAAAACCACCGACAAACGCTGATGACGCTCAACGCGTCGCCTTCGCTGCGGCAGAGGACTGGCAAGATGCCGTTCATCAAACGCCTCGTGCTCCTCGTCTTCGCGCTTTACACCATCGTGTGTGTGGTCATTCCACTGATCAGCACCATCTTAGTCAGCCTCACACGTGCCTACGGGCTCACACCCGCGCCGTGGAATTGGGACATTCATGGATTGGTGGGCGTTTTCGAAGGCGATGTCGGATCGGCTGCCAGAAACAGCGTCATGTTGGCCGCAGCCACGACTGGTATCGTGTGCATTCTGGGGCTTGTCACGTCCGAAGTCGCGCACCGCAGCCGCGCGGGACGGTGGATCAACCGCATCGCGTGGGTGCCGTATGCGCTCCCGGGATCAGTCATTGGCGTCGCCCTGATTCTGAGCGACAGCCGCGTGTTGTACGGGACACTTTTCATCATTCTCCTGGCCTATGTGGCTCGATTCTGGGGGCTGGCCGACACCATCGTCCAACTTCGTGAACAAGTCCCAAGCGTCCAACAGCGCGCAGTGCGCGTTTCAGGTGGCTCACCTGCCGCCATGTACCGTCTTGGCATCTGGCCGTATCTCGCAAGCTCTGTGCAGTCGACGTTCATCATGGTGTTCGTGAGTGCGGTATACGAATTGACGATATCCAGTCTGCTTTACGGACCCTCATCCAGTACGCTGGCCGTCGTCGTCATGAGCGCCAACCAGGCCGGCGACATCAAAACCACGGCTGCCATATCCGTCTGGATGACCTGTCTCATGGTTGTAGCCATGGCACTCCTGACGTGGCTACCGACACGTGTCAAACGCCGCATACCGCGAACACCTGACACAATCCCGTCGCCATCCGTACATCCATTTGTTGAGTCGACATTGTCAGATTAGGAGGGGCTTTTGCATGCCACAAGCCATCGAACCTATCATGCACACACCGACCCTGTCTGTTCGAGACCTAACGTTTGTCATCGATGACCATTTCATTCTCAATCAAGTATCCTTCGACCTTCACCCCGGTGAGCTCATGGCCGTTGTCGGTCCATCAGGATCCGGCAAGAGCAGCCTACTCAACGTCATCGCCGGATTTCTTCAACCGACACAAGGAGAAATCTATCTTCGCGGAACCAATGTCTCATCACCGCAGCGACTCGTTCCGCCTGAACAGCGCAAGATTGGGATGGTCTTTCAATCGCATGCCCTCTGGCCACAGTTGTCCGTACTCGACAACGTCGCGTATCCTCTTAGGCGACAAGGCAAAACGAAAAAAGAGGCGCAAACCATCGCCCGCGAGACACTGTCTGCCATCGGTATGGGAGCGTTCACAAATCGGTTTCCCGAACAGCTCTCGGGCGGACAGCAACAGCGCGTCGGGCTAGCGCGGGCACTTGCAGCCAATCCCTGCCTCTACCTATTTGACGAACCGACGGCCAATTTAGATCCGGTCAATCGGCAAGCGTTTATTGACGAAGTCAGTCGACGGCAAAAATCCGCGGGCATCGCGGGCATCTACGTCACCCATCACATCCAAGAGGCGTTTGAGATAGCGGACAGGGTGATGGTGTTCATGGGGGGAAGTATTGCGCAAATCGGCAGACCTGTGGATATTTATCAGCGTCCGGCGTCTGTCCAAGTCGCGGCATTGAGTGGAAAGTACAATACTATCCATGCGATAGTGGAAAGCCACTCACCCGAAACGGACACCTATCAAGTTCATATCGCCGAGCACTCTCTGCGTCTCACAGTAAATAGTCCACACCAACTGGTCGTTGGAGAACGCGTAAATCTTCTCATCCGACCAGAATGGTCGACAATTGGCGAGGGCCTGCCCACCACCGTAGAGCGCGTTCGCTATCAGGGAAGTGTGACGGAGTATGAGCTACATAGCCAACTGGGCCAACTGTACACCCGCCAATTGCGGCCTCCTGAGTACAGTGTGGGACAATTCTTGTTTTGGCGACCGACACAGGCCACCGTCGTCGATTGAAGCGCTTGAAGACGGTCGGCCTGTGTGCCATACCACTTGTGCTTCTTTACGATTTGCTCTCAAACGTCGCCTCGACCACAGGCGAACTCGACGCGCTCATCGACGAGGTACGACGTTTCGCGATTTGCATCGCCTCAATCAACGTGTCCATGTCACGTTGAATTTCGTCGCACTGCTTCTGCCAATACTCAATTTGCTTGTGCAGGCGGTAGATTTCCTCATCCTTGGCCGCCAGTTGCGACTGGAGTGCCCGTTGCTCCTGGTGTAGCTTCGTAATCTGTCCATTGTCATCAATGATTTCAATGGACTCTAAGTACGCAATCAAATCATTCTTGGTGACAACCGGGCGCTGTTCAGCGCGATTCTCCCCTGCTGTCTCCTCGCTTCCAGATACCCTTGGCGCGACCGGAACACGCGGTGAGACGCGCGTCGCCTGCATGTCGTCCAACGCCCGGTCGACGACATCCTCGTACCGCTGGGACGGCTGCTGCACCACATCGCGTCCGGTTGCCTGAGCTGTCCCGGCGTCGTGTCGGTGCGCGTCGCTCGAGTTTTGCGCATCTGATTCTCGATGAAGCATCGGTTTAAATACCGACTGCCATCTCGATCTCGTCTCCGACACCTTCTTGGTCAACAGTCCAAAACCCGGCCGCAACATCTTGGTCAATTTGCCATTCTGGTACTTCACTTCCCGCATCTCGACAATGTCGGATACCGTGAACGACTCACTGCGGATGAAATCAATCAGCGACGCAAGGCAATCTTCGTGAAACGGTTCATCGAGTGACATGTGGGCGCAATCTTCGCAGACCAGTCCAGCGAGGTGATCGAGAAAACCTGTGCTCAATTGCACACGTTGTGGCAGCCGATATGAAAGACTTTCCGCAAACGCGTCGACAATTTGCATCCGGTTCTGATCCGCGAGGCGTTCTGCGGCAAGTTCCGCTGCAAATGGATGAATCGGGTTATCGGGCATACTCGCCAATTCGTCAATCGTCCCCGCAGAGATGCGCTCCTCTTTCAAACGCTTCAATGCGTTCGCAAGGACCACCGTTTCCGCTTCCTCATCACTATCTGGCCAATCTTTTACAAGAAACGAATGCGGATCTCGCTGACTCTCGACAAACTGTTGTGCCTCTTCCAGCGAGATCTCCTTTTCGTAATAGCGATCATATAATGAAACTCCATATTTATCGGCAATTTCCAATGCCTCGTATCCACTCAATGTACGCATTGTCCACCCTCGCAATTCGACAAACTCGACTATGCATATATTCGCACGAGCCTAACGCTTTATGTCTCATTCTATACGGACAATGGACAATAATCGAGGATATTCGTCACATCCACAACAACTTTACATAGCGTTTGGATAGATTGGCCACAGATTTCCCTGTTCGACATCATGACCAAAGAACACACGCGGTCGTTCAGCTTTCACCACGTCCTTCAATCGTTCAATCGATTTTGCCATTTGTCGGCCGTCGACGCCAGCGAACGGCACGCCATCCACAAAGTTCTCGCGGGTGTATGCAGCATCCACCGTCAGCAGGATGCGACCAGACTCGGCTGTATTCAAAAGAATCGACTGATGCCCGTTCGAATGTCCAGGCGTATAGAGCAAATCAATACCCGGGGCGAGTTGGTAGTCCCCTTCCACAAATCGATAGTTGAGCCCCGACACTCGACATTCCGGCGGGTAGTCGTCACTCGTCATGGCCGCATCGTATTCGGCGCGCTGAACGTAGATGGGCGGCGTTTGGAAGTGGGCGTTGCCGCCGGCGTGATCGAAATGCCAGTGCGAACTAATCACACACACCATCTGCTCAGGGGAATATCCGGCACGTGCCAAAACGGAAACAATCGCATCGCGTTTTGTCATGCGCGGAATAATCTGCCCCGCTTCTGGGCCAGGCTCCGGTCCTAACTGATCCACCGCCAAGCCATCGGGCATCCCCGTATCTATCAATATCGGACCGTCTGTCGTCTCGATGAGGTACGACCAGATAGGCAGATTAACCAACTTGCCGGAAGACAAGGTTTCGTTCAAGACCGACTGGTCGACGAGACAGTTTCCTGCCGGCAATAAATAGACGCGCTCTACGGTCATCTCGACAACACCCCCTCGGGCAAAATTGACACTCATTAGAATTTTCTGCACGAATGTCTTCATTTCCTGCACGATGCCGCCATCCCTCAAAGCACGGAGAGCGATGATAACGTATTCGACAAATTACGCACTAGCATCTACGGAGCAAATCGAAAAACCCCTTTCGTTATCAGGTTTCTACAAAAAATTGATCAGATCTCTGTGTCTAAAATTGTCCATACCAAATACGACAGGCCCGTCCACCCTGTACCTGACGAGCCTGTCCACCGCTTGAATCGGTTTCGATTAAATCGGTTTACAGCGGGGTCGTCAGCACCTCATCCCAGACACTGAGGACATGCTCTCCGACCAACGATTGAACGCCTTTGTTCGAACCATAAAGCAACGTCGGATACCCTTTTGGCGCATACTGCTTCGCAAAACTCGACCCTAGCGCATAATACGACGTAAACCCATGTAAATTGAGGTCTTTCACTTCCGTCGCCACCACCTTTTTCGCCTCCGCGAGCGTCGTGCCGTCTGGAAATCCAGTATGAATCAGCACAGGTAACTCAGAGAGTTGCGACTGGTGGCTCGACAAGAGCTTTAACGTCCGCTGACAATGCGGACACCAGTACGCCACAATCAACGCAGGTGTCTTCTCTGCGTTGAGAATCACCCGATGGCCCTGACTATCGAGCACGTCAATGTGGGTGTCATCCGTGGTCGTCACCAGACTGGCATCCATTTTATTGTCGGGCGTGATGCGCATCTCGCTCGTCTTGTTTTGAAAAACGAGTTGCCCACTCGTCGTCCCATTTTGATTGGCTGAAGCGCCGTTCGCCCCAATTGCACAGCCTGTCATCAACAGACAAACCGCTAGAGTAGATATTCCAATGGCCAGACGGTTCACGTCGTCGCCGCCTTTCTAAACTCATTCGCCAAGCTTTACCCAAAAGATAAACGAAAGGCGGCGACCCAGCAATCAAGCGAACGGCGAGAATTTGTACAAATGTGTGACATCCCTACGAGGAACGCACGGCTGCAGCCGTGTTCGCCCGGATGTACTTTGTCAACGAAACCGTCATGTCGTACTTGAGAAACGGCGTCACCAGATACAGTCCGTTAAAGTACTGGCAAGCTTCGTCGCACAAGTCGCGCGCAATCGCCAACCCCACTTCCTGCGCTGACTCAGGTGAAGCCTCCCGCATCTGCTGAAGGACAAGCTCTGGAATCGTAATGCCCGGCACCTGGTAGTGCAGGAACTCGGCGTTGCGCAGACTGGTCAACGGCATGATGCCAATGAACACTGGCACGCCGAGATGAAGGGTCGCGGTAGCGATACGCTCCATCATGGCTGCGTCGTAAACTGGCTGTGTCATCACGTAATCTGCGCCTGCCGCAACTTTGCGCTTCAGGCGCTCTACCGCCTTATCAAAGTTGCGCACATGTGGATTGAACGCCGTCCCAATGACGAACTTCGCGGGTCTCGTCAGCGCCTTACCGGAAAAGCCCACGCCGTCGTTCAATCGGCGTACCATTTTGGTCAAATCGATTGAGGACACGTCGTAAACCGACGAGGCGCCAGGCAAATCTCCGTACCGAGACGGATCTCCAGTGATGAGCAGGATATGGCGCACCCCCATGACGGATAACCCCATTAAGTGCGACTGTTGGCCAATCAGGTTCCTATCTCGACATGTGACGTGAACCAAAGGCTCAATGCCTTCTTGTTGCAACATTCCTGCAAGTGCCATGTTGCTGACACGAACGCTGCCAAGCGAATTGTCGGCCATGGTGATGAGGTCACAACCAGCATCGCGCAGGGCTCTAGCACCTTCCAGAAATTTGTCACAATTCAGCGTCTTCGGCGGATCGAGTTCGACTACAATCGTCGTCTTGGTCTGGACGCGCTCGACAAGGGACTGAGGTGTCGGCGGCAAGATTTCGCCCACAGTCGGTTTGTCATCCCGATTGGCGACTCGCCAAGGCCGACCCTCTACAGCGCCAAGTTGCGCAGTTGTCGTCGCGCTTTCGTCTGTCGACGTTTTGAGTCGCGACACCAGCGTCCGAATGTGCGCCGGCGTCGTACCGCAGCAACCACCCAACCACGTGACGCCAAGATTCGCCATTCTAAGCATGATATCCGCGAAGTTTTCCTCATCTCCTGTGTAGGACAATGCGCCGTCATCCGTCTTGTGCAACATGCCACCGTTCGGCATTGCGGCAAACTGGCCGGAACCATCTGCGAGCGGCAGGAGTTGTTCGAAAGATCGCAGGATGCCATAAGGGCCTAGCCGACAATTGATGCCCGTCACATGCACACCTGCTGCGCGAAGCGCGGTAAACGCTTCGGCCAGTCCGACGCCGTCGCGCGTGACGCCAATTTCCTCCGGCGACAAATTGGCGACTATCGGGAGATTGGAGTGCGCCGTCACCACCTCAACAGCGACCAACAACTCTTCTAAATCCGGGAAAGTTTCGAGTATCCACCCATCAATGCCAGCCGCCGCCAGCGCCTCGACCTGCTCCTCGTAAAACGCCTGCAATTGCTGCCGTTCCTCGTTCAACAACGCGCTGCCATAGCGATTGCCGCCTTCGACCGGCGCGATGGTGCCATAGACCGACGCCGCTTGGCCAGCGGCCTTGCGCGCGATGGCCACTGCCGCTTGATTGACCTCTTGTACGCGATCCGCCAGTCCATGCCGCGCTAAACTGCGCCGATTCGCCGCGAATGTGTTGGTCTGAATCATCGTCGATCCGGCCTGTACATAAGCCCGATGGACTTCCTCGACAAGCGCCGGATCGGACAGATTGAGCGCCTCGGCGCTTACGCGAATGGGGACGCCCCGCTGATGTAAATAGGTCGCCATTGCCCCGTCGCCGATAACATACCTTCGGTCCCCTACTTGCAGACTATGCGCTGGCCACACCTGGTCCTTGGTCGCCATATTGTCCCTCCTATCCATGCTTGCAACGCGTTGACCATCGTCGTCGACTTCGCGGACAACGGACGATGGTCATGCGCAACAGTTACCCGTTGGCTTCGACGTTGAAATATTTCGCCTCCGGATGGCTGAACGCCAAGGCTGACACAGACGCTTCTGGATCCATCATAAAACCATCCGTCAGCTGAATTCCGATGTCCTCCGGCCGCAGCAGCGAAAACAGTGTCGCCTGCGATTCGAGATCAGGACATGCAGGATAGCCAAAGGAGACGCGTATCCCCTGGTAGCGGGCAATAAATCGTTCGCGCATCGTCATCGTGGGCGAATCAGGAAAGCCCCACATATCCCGGATTTGCTGATGCACACGTTCTGCGAACGCCTCGGCCAATTCAAGTGCAATAGATTGCAGCGCGTGCGCCCGCAAATACTCGCCTGCTTGTTTGAGGCGTTCGGCCTCGTGCCGCACTTGACTGCCCGTCGTCACCGCAAACATCGCGACATAATCCATCACGCCGTCCTCCACGGGCCGCACGAAATCGGCTACGCACAAGTACGGCGGCTTCGCTTGCCTTGGAAACGGAATACGCGTCCGCACCTGCTTGCCATCAGCGGCGTAGATGACCAGTTCATCGCCGTCCGCAGCGGTCGGGAAAAATTGATAGACCGCGTTGGCTTGCAACCAGCCTTTCGCCACGGCTTCCTCCATCAGGAGCTCAACCGTGTCGAGCAACGCCATCGCCTTGTCGTCTCGTTCTGCTAGCAGCTTTTCAACATTACCTGCGAGCCCGAGGTGCTTCCCAAGCAGCATCTGCAAGTTCAGATACGGACGGAGCATCGCTACTGGATAATCCCGAAGGATGTGCCGTTCGAGGTCAGGTGGCGTGTACACGGGCGCTTTCCGGTCAATGTCGGATTGCACCTTGACTGTTGGCTTTCTAACTTGAGGATTTTGCGTCTTGCCCTGTTCGACAAAACTTTGACGCTCAGCCTCATTGCGCGACAGCAGTTGATGACGCGCGTCTTCGCTCATCAACTGATTCGCGATATCCAGTCCCTCCATCGCATCCTTCGCGTACAACACGGGGCCGTCGTACTTGTCCGCAATCTTGGTCAGCGTAAACTTTTTCGTCAGCGCCGCACCGCCCACCAGGATGGGCAAGTCGATGCCCGCATGGCGAAAGTCCTCTGCCGTAACGACCATTTGCTGCGCGGATTTCACCAAAAGTCCTGACAAACCGACCATGTCTGGCTGGTGTTCCCGAATCGCTTGAATGAGTTGCTCAGGCGCCACCTTAATCCCCAAATTCACGACGTCGAACCCATTGTTGGCCATAATGATTTCGACCAAGTTTTTGCCAATGTCGTGGACGTCACCTTTCACCGTCGCCAACAAGAGCCGGCCTTTAGCGTACGTATCACTTTTCTCCATATACTGCTCGAGATACGCCACAGCCGCCTTCATCACTTCTGCCGACTGCAGTACCTCCGCCACAATCAACTCATTGTTATTGAACAGCCGCCCCACTTCCGTCATCCCCGCCATCAGCGGACCATTGATAATCTCCAGAGGTTTATAAGATTGGAGCGCCTCGTCGAGATCTGCAATCAGTCCTTCCTTCGTGCCATCGATGACGTATCTCGCGAGCCGATCCGACAGCGGCAAATCGCTGACCGCGACAGAGGGTGCCACGCGCTTCTCGCGGTACTTCGCAGTAAATTCGGCCACCAACTCGTCCGTCGTCGCAAATAACAGCCGATTCGCGAGTTCTCGCTCGTCCTCTGGGATCGATGCGTAGCGCTCAATTCGCTCGCTGTTGACAATCGCGTAGGAGAGCCCCGCCTTCGTGCAGTGATACAAAAAGACCGCGTTCAGCACCTCGCGCCCAGCCGGCGGGAGGCCAAACGACACATTGCTAATGCCAAGCAGCGTTGGACACTCAGGCAGTTGTTCGCGAAGCATGCGGATGGCTTCGACCGTCTCCAGCGCTGATCCGATATATTTCTCGTCGCCCGTTCCGACGGGGAAGGTAAGCGGATCGATAATGATGTCCGCCTTGCGCAGCCCATATTTTTCCGTCAACAATCGGACAGTGCGCAACGCAATGTCCACTTTCCGGCGGCGACTCACCGCCATCCCTTGTTCGTCAATCGTCCCAATGACCAACGCAGCGCCGTACGTGCGCGCAAGGTTCGCATAGGTCGCCAACCGCGCTTCGCCGTCCTCGAGATTCGTCGAGTTGATGATGCACTTGCCTTGCACCCGCTTGAGCGCCGCCTCGACGACATCCGCGTCTGTCGAGTCAATCATAATTGGCACCTTCACCTTGCGCACGATAAGCGGCAAGACCTGCTCCATATCGGCGAGTTCATCCCTATCCGGGTCAGCCAGACAGACGTCGACCACCTGCGCACCCGCCCGCACTTGTGTCCGCGCGACTTCCGCCGCAGCGTCGTAATCCGCGCTCGCGACCAGTCGGCGGAATTTGCGCGATCCGATCACGTTCGTGCGCTCACCGACGAGCACTGGGCGCATATCGTCGCTCAGTACCATCGCCTCCATGCCCGACACAGCATGCGCATGTTCCGCCGCGAAGGCGCGCGGGGCTAACCCCTCGATTTGCGCGGCGAGCTCGCGAATGTGCGCTGGCGTCGTCCCACAGCAGCCTCCTGCGATATTGAGCCAACCTTCGCGCGCAAAGTCGGACATTTTCTTCGCAAACGCATATGGCGTCTCCAGGTAACATCCATTTTCGTCCGGCAGACCTGCGTTTGGATGGCAACTGACCGCGCATTCTGCAAGCGCGGACAGGGCACGAACGTGATCGCGCATGAGTTCTGGACCTGTCGCACAGTTGATACCTACTGCAAACGGCCGCATATGTTCCACCGACAGGTAAAAGGCCTCAATGCTCTGCCCAGCGAGCGTCGTCCCCATCGGTTCAATGGTGCCGCTAATCATGACGGGAATTTCCCGCGCTAGTTTCTCTGCGACGCGATGGACGGCGATGCCCGCAGCTTTGACGTTCAGCAAATCCTGCGATGTCTCGATGAGCAAAAAGTCCGCGCCGCCGACCATCAACCCTTCCATCTGCACAGCGTAACTTTCCACCAATTCGTCGAACGTAGCGCCACCGGTCACCGACAGACTCTTCGTCGTCGGACCGACAGACCCCGCCACAAACCGAGGCTTCGCTTCGGTCGCAAACGCGTCCGCCGATTCGCGTGCGAGCGCAGCCGCCTGGCGGCTGATTTCAAACGCCAAATCTGCCAAATCGTACTCCGCGAGGACAAGCGGTGTACTGCCAAACGAATTGGTTTCGACGATGTCTGCACCGGCTTCAAAATACGCGTCGTGAATCCTCCGAATGAGGTCTGGACGCGTGATGTTCAAATATTCGTTACACCCTTCCAGCGCGGGACCACCAAAGTCATCGGCCGTTAGGCCACTTTGTTGAATCATCGTCCCCATCGCGCCGTCCAGGATGAGAATGCGTTGTTGGAATAAATGCTCAAGCGCTTTGGTCACGGTGTCTCCACTCACATTTCTCTGGACAATTCATTTCTGGCCCATTGTAACACAGGCCGAATAGTCCGACTACACACTCAATTCACGCTTTCAGTGAATTGACGGGTGCCGCCTTCACTTTCGCCGCCTGTCGATATGTAAGACAAAGCGGCGGAATTAAGAGAGCCATTAGCACGGCGCCAATGCCACACGCGTTTTGCAAGCCGACGTAATGAACAAGGCTGATAAAGAGCGGCGCGCCCACCGAGAATCCAAGGACGTACGCAGCGTTATAGATACCGTTCATCGCCCCGCGCACAGCGTTTGGCGACTCGTCGCCAACCACCCAAGTGAACACCGTCGTCAAGACGGCTGACCCAGCCCCCCACAAGGCGCTAATCATCAACAGCGGCAGCCACGAACGCGCATCGCCAAGCCACCACGTAGCGCCGGCAAGCACAATCAGCGCGCAAAGCACCAGCCTGTGCAAATGCCGCACGTGCGTGACTTTCGCAAAAATAAATGCCCCAACTACCCAGCAAAAACCAAGCGGCAAAAACAAAAATCCATTTGCCAGCGACGTGTGCGCACCACCATAAGCCAGTGGCATCATGGCCGAGATTCCAAAGTAAATCACGCCAAACACCATCGCACCGAGCACAGTGGCCGCAAGAACCGGCATCCGAGCCGCGACGCGCAGGGACTGCACGTAAGCCTCGTACGTAATTCGCTCTTCATTTTCAGCGGCTTGATTTGAAATGTTCAACCGCACGGTCGACACGGCCGCCAGGATAGCGCTGCCATAGAGGACGAAAACGGCCTTCCACCAAATGGCCGCGGCCACTCCGCCCAGAAATGGCATCATCGCCTCCGCCACGGCAATGGCTCCGGCAAAAAACGCAAACGCGCGGCGCCGCGCAGGACCCCGCGGGTACATATCCCCAATCATGCTATCGACCATCGGTTGAATGCCTGCGGATCCCACCCCCATGACGCATCGCCCAATGAGAATCAGGACGGGATTATCAAAACCGATAGGCACCAAACCGCCAATGGCGAACAGACACAAGCCGACGACTAGCACCGCCTTGCGCCCTAAGAAATCGGAAATCATACCAAGCACTGGTGTGGCACAGACATAGGCAATCGCGTACGCCGTCACCATCCAGCCGACAAATCCAAGCGAACGGTGTAAATGGCTTGCCAGCTCATCCTCCGCTGGGAACAAGACGGAGTTCGGCATCATCGCCACCACCGACGCAAACATTAAAATGATTAGTCCTGTGCGGTTTCTCATACCTCTACTCCTCACTTCACACGCAAACGGCGCAATCGCTACGACCAGCCGATGACGTCACTCTGGCCATCATAACAAAAATTCGCGCCGACATGGAAAAACGCAGGAGGAATGTCCCCCTGCGCTTTGTGAAGGTGTGAATCAGCCTGGTCTTTAACCGTTTGAATGCCGCCGTCCGTGATCGATATTCACACGGTGATACTGTTTCCACGGGACTACCCCGTCCAGGCGTGTACTCATCATGTGATTGCGTCGCGCAACAAACGACTCAAAATGACGATTCATGTCTAACGCACCGACGAAGGTAAAGTTCTCATTGTGGTTCTCGGTATGCTGACCTGACATCATCCCACCCCCGTCTTGGTTTACCCGGGAATGGGTCTTCCCATGTATGCTTATCGCCCGATGCGCTCGTTGAGCCAAGCCGCAACGTCTGCAATCGCAACGCGTTCCTGCTCCATGCTGTCGCGATGGCGAATGGTCACCGCGTGGTCGGTCTCTGATTCAAAGTCGTACGTGATGCAATACGGCGTACCAATCTCGTCGTGGCGGCGGTACCGTTTCCCAATCGATCCCGACTCGTCATAATCCACACTGAACTGCTTGGACAGACTGGTGTACAGTTGTGTCGCCGCCTCGCTGAGCTTCTTCGACAACGGGAAGACAGCGGCTTTGTATGGCGCAATCGCTGGATGCAGGCGCAACACCACGCGCGTGTCGTTCTCGCCCACTTCCTCTTCGTCATACGCATCGGCGAACAGCGCCAAGAACAGCCTATCTACACCGATAGACGGTTCAATACAATACGGGATAAACGGCTCTTGCCCTTCCTCTTGCACGGTCATGTTTTCGCCGGAATGCGTGGCGTGTGCCTTCAGGTCATAATCTGTCCGATCCGCCACACCAAGCAACTCACCCCAACCAAACGGGAACTTGTACTCGACGTCGGTCGTCGCCGTACTATAGTGAGACAGTTGTTCTTTTTCGTGGTCGCGCAGTCGCAGGTTCTCCTCTTTCATGCCGATAGACAACAAGAAGTCATAACAGAATTGGCGCCAGTAGCGGAACCACTCCATGTCTTCGCCGGGCGCACAGAAAAATTCCAGTTCCATTTGCTCAAATTCCCGCGTGCGGAACGTGAAATTGCCGGGCGTGATCTCATTGCGAAAGCTCTTGCCAATCTGGCCAATGCCGAAGGGCAACTTTTTGCGCATCGCGCGCTGCACGTTCTTAAAATTGACGAAAATCCCCTGCGCTGTCTCTGGGCGCAAGTAGACCTCGTTGGCCGCCTCTTCGGTGACACCCTGGTGGGTTTTGAACATCATGTTGAACTGGCGCACGGACGTAAAATCTTTCGCGCCACACTCAGGACACTGTACGTCATATTTGACGAGCAACGCATCCATCTGCTCAAATGGCAGGCCGTCGACAATAATCTCCTCACCACGGGCTTCTGCCGCTTCCTCAATCAGCTTGTCTGCCCGATAGCGCGACTTACACTGGCGGCAATCCACCATCGGATCATTAAAGTTGCCCACGTGCCCGGAAGCAACCCAAACGCTCCGGTTCATCAAAATCGCCGAATCAAGCCCAACGTTGTACGGGTTCTGTTCAATAAACTGACGCCACCACACCTGTTTGATATTTTGTTTCATTTGAGCGCCAAGTGGGCCGTAATCCCATGTGTTCGCCAATCCGCCGTATATTTCCGAGCCCGGGAAAATAAATCCGCGGCGCTTTGCTAATGATACAAGTTGTTCCATTGTCGTTTGCATGGTTGTCCTCCCGTGACCATTGAATACGGCTATCATAGCGGAATCCATATGAAATAAGCAACGATTTCCCCTGATTTCAGGCAATTTGTGCCGGTTGTGGGGACCCTGTGTATAATGAAAGCAGTGTCCTTGCGAATGGGACGTCATTCGGACATGCGCATTGTTCCCGTTCAATTGTTCATATGCAACGGAGGGACCGCAACTGATGCAGTGGCGAGGAGGAGCATGGAGATGATACAGACAAAGATAGAAATGGTATTTCTCGATATCGACGGAACACTATACGCAAACGGAGCGCTTGTCCCAAGCGGTGTTCACGCGGTGGAACAATTGCTACAAAAAGATATCCCGGTTGCACTGTGTACTGGTCGATCCGTCCTTCACGCACAACACGTCCAGGACGAATTGGGCGTGCCCTACGGCATTTATTTTAACGGCGGCCTTGTAAAATCGAGATCGGATGAATTGTTCAAAGCGCCCTTCCCAAGCGAAGACGTAGAGGCGATTGTTCGTTACGCCGACCAATTTGACATCCCCACGGTCGTGCATACGCACGCCAAAGCCGTCGCATTTGAACCGATTCCGCCACAATACGAACCCGTACTGCGGTCCTTCGATTTTCCGGAGATTGAAGTCATCAACAAAGACTTCGACATTCTTCAAACCCTGCCAATTTACCAAATCAACGCCTTCATGACGCCCGGGTGGGACGCCGAGTTCGAAGCGCGTTTTAAAGGGTGCTACATCTACCGCTGGAACCCGAACGCCGTCGACTTTCAACGCCGCAAGTCGGACAAATCCATTGGCGCACTGCATCTGCTCAAGCACCTTGGCATCTCCCCAGAACATGCAGTGCACATCGGCGACGGCGGAAATGACGTCGGGATGTTTCGCATCCTTGGCCACTCCTATGCAATGGGTAATGCGGAACCGGACGTCAAACGCGCTGCCAAACGCGTGACCGCTGACGCGCTCGACGACGGCGTGGCGAAAGCCCTACTGGATCTCGGTTTAATTGACGCTATCGCACGCTGACGCGCGCTCGTTGTAGCTCGTTCAGGCACTTGTAGCTCGTTCAGGCACACGGTTCCGTGAGATGTCTCCGAGATGTGCTGCTGTGCGCGCATGCGCTCAGCTCATCGCGTCGTGATGCCGCCACGAGGCGAACAAACGTTTGCCATCTGTGACCAAATTGTGATACGATGGAGACAAATAACGGTAAGGGATGTGTTCACCGTGAGCCAGCTCACCGCCCGACAAGAAGCGATTCTCGCATTTATCCGAAAAAGTGTACATGAAAAAGGATACCCACCATCGGTTCGGGAAATTGGCGAAGCGGTCGGGCTCGCATCCAGTTCAACCGTTCACGGCCACCTCGAACGGCTACAGCAAAAGGGATTCATTCGCCGTGATCCGACGAAACCTCGGGCACTAGAACTGCTGTCCACCGAGGACGACGCGCGCGGCAGTGAACCATCTGCCATCACGCAGGCACAAGCAGTGATGGCGCCAATCGTCGGCCGCGTGACGGCCGGGTTGCCGATTACTGCTTTCGAAGACGTCCAAGGGTACCTCCCGTTACCAAGCGATTTTGCGCGGGAAGAGGAAATCTTCGTACTAAACGTCACTGGCGACAGTATGATAGAAGCTGGAATTTTGGACGGAGACATGGTGATTGTGCGCCGTCAGTCGAACGCCTTCAACGGGGACATCGTCGTGGCCATGACCGAGGACGACGAAGCAACCGTCAAACGCTTTTACCGGGAGAACGGACACGTCCGCCTCCAGCCAGAGAACAGTCAAATGGAACCCTTGATTTACCCGGAAGTCACCATTCTCGGCAAAGTCGTCGGGGTCTTTAGGAATCTGCGCTGATACAAGGCAGACTGGATTCGCTGCGAAAAGTCCGGTATTTTTCTATAGCAGTCGAGTAAGTCGGGGAGTTATCCTCCCCGACTTCTCACGTCTATCGACATACAGGTGGCTGTTCAGACAACTACAAAACATCCACGAGTGAGCCGCACCTCTTAACGCGCGGTTTCCCTCACGCGTCCATCCCACACACGATATCGCGTCCCCATTCACATTTTTTGATACCTCGCACTGTTCGGGGATACCGGCATTTTCGATAAGCAAACAGCGACCAGACCGCCTATCACAAGACAACACACAACGTTTATCATGCAGGCAACCCCGGCTAATGCGCCGAATGCAGCGCTTGCTATAACTGCAGACAATACCGTATTGCAGATTCCAACCTCAAACAACTCGCTCTGCACAGCAGTAGGCTTAAATCTGAGTACACGTGCGTAAAGACCGCCAATGCCCACTGCAAATGATTTGCAAGACAACACATGCCAAAATAGGAAGTAGGACGGCTACATGTTCAGATACAGCAGACTTGCTGGGGCGACAATGCCAATCACAACCACATAAAGCGCCAAAGCGGAAAGGACAGAGGACGTCCCCAAGGTGGCCAGGTGTCGCCAACGCTTGCGATCGTATATTTGCAGTGCTCAATTTGTGGTTCACAAAAGCATTTCTACCAACATGCCGAGACAAAGCAGCGATGATACGTTTTGCCGATAATTTTATAGTGTTGACTGAAGTCTACGAGGACGCAATCGGTTTTGGGGAGGCATTTAGTAGAGTCCAATATACTGTGTAAAAAGGGATGGCGCCCCGGGGCATAAAATATGAGCCATCCGTGGAAATATCTTCTTTCACACTCGGCCGGTGATAGAAAGCCGCTTCTCCAGCCACCAGAAAAATCATTCAACACAAGACCATTTTCATCCTTCTGATGGTGCCGCCCCAGCGGCATGGGGGTCTATCCTGAAAATCAATGGCCACCAAGGTGTGTAGGAGGGCAAACTGAACTAAACCCATCGGCAATGAGTTTATATGGATAATTATACCTGTTCGCCTTGTGAATTCCTAAGCCGAATGCTTTATCTCAACTTCCAGACCAAGAGACTTAAGCTTTCGAATTGCTTGCTTGGCGATTGCGTCTCGCTTGAGTGTTTCGTAATAGGTGGGTCCGAGTTCAACGTAGGGCTGACGCCGTTTTAAGATGTAGTACACGATGGTCAAGATACTGTGTGCCACTGCAATCGCTGCCCGATTTTTCCCTCGACGGGCCCCAATCCTGTGATACTGGGCAGACAAATAGGTTTGCTTCGTGATTGCCGCTGCACGAGCAGCCTCAACCAATGCCGTTCTTAGCTTTTGGTTTCCTTTGCGGGTTTTCCCCGATTTTCGTTTGCCTGCGCTCTCGTTGTTTCCTGGAGCCAACCCCGCCCATGAGCACAAATGGGCAACGGACGGAAATTGAGCCATATTTGTCCCAATCTCAGCAAGCAATTGTTCTGCTCGTCGACCCACACCCGGGATGGTGTCAACCAACTCTAGCTCTTCCTCAAAAGGGAGCATACGTTCCTTAACCTCTTCATCCAATCGGGTAATCTCTTCATCTAGGTAATCGATGTGACGCAATTGTGCCGCCAGCATCATCCGTTGATGGGCCCCTATCAGCCCATGCAGTGCCTTTTGCAGATCAGCCTTTTTAGATTTCAATCGGCCTTTCGCTAACTCGGACAATGCCTTGGGGTCTTCTTCTCCATGAATCATGGCATCCAGTATTGCCCGGCCTGATTTCCCCAGTGTGTTACTGGCGACCGAAGACAACTTGATGTTGGCTCCCTCCAGTACCTTCTGAATTCGATTCACCTCTCGTGCTCGCTCATCGATGAGGCTACGGCGGTAGCGAATTAACTCTCGTAACTCACGCTGTTCACGGTTGGGGATATAGCTAGCTTGTAGCAATCCATGCCGCAAGAGCCCGGCAATCCACTCAGCATCTTTCACATCTGTCTTGCGGCCTGGAACGTTCTTCATATGCTTGGCGTTAACCACAAGCACGTCGAAATTCGCGGATTCGAGAAGATTGTAGATTGGCTTCCAAAATGAAGCAGTACTTTCCATCGCTACATGAGTACACTCATGCTCCACCAACCAGTCAACCATCTCCAACAGATCCTCCGTCATGGTTGAAAATGTACGGATGTCTTTGCCATTGGGCGTTAGAGCACAAGCGACTACCATCTTCTTATGAACATCTAGACCACAACAACGTTCATAGACTATATCCATGCGAATCCTTCCTGGCAACTGGTCATATTGAAGGGCTGGTGCAACGACCATTGTTGATCATTCTATCCTGCGTGCTTCCCAGGCCGGGAGCGACATTCTGTGGTGCACCAGGTCGTCGTAGTCAGTCTATTGAGCGGGCTCAAGGCACCAGAGTGGAACGACCTGCCTTCTCCAGCCACCAGAAAAATCATTCAACACAAGACCATTTTCATCCTTCTGATGGTGCCGCCCCAGCGGCATGGGGGTCTATTGACTTAATACCACAAAAGAAATCGCTCCATTCGGTTTATGTTTGCTTGTCACTTACATTTTACCGGATGAGCGATTTCTTTTTGCGTATAAACAGTAAATTTACACAGACTTAGATCAGAATAAAATGGCGTTATCTCAGAAAATTATGCACATCTGTCTTGACAGGACGGGGATCAATACGAATCAGGGAACTCACCCCAGCCTGCATCACTGCTTGGGTGAGAACCCTCAGCCCTTCTTTCAAGAAATCTACATCACCACCTTTTATCCGATCTTGCGAATTAACTCCAAAAGTGCGATCTTATTCGTATAAGCCATCGAAGTGCCTCCTCTACTGATTGCTGCACTCTTTTAGTAGATTGCACTCGATGGCTTTTTCGTCAAGATTCAGCCTCCTGAATTTACACCACTACTTGAGACTCTAACTGGTCGAGGCGAGCCGTGGAGTAGCAAATCCACAATCCTGCGCTGCGTGACTGCCTTTATACTTCCCTCTATGCGAGTTGTGTGATAACAAGGTGTGCTGACACTGGCCTTGTTCCTCCAGCGAGAGGAGTGATGGTTAGGGCCGTTGATTCGCCAGTAGGATTCCGTACAGTGAGTACGGAATTGACGGCTGTCGTTGTCACAAGAGCCATTCCTACTATCTGCGAAGTACCGGTTGCTCTTCCGACCACCGTATAGGCTAGGTCAGCACCATTCAGAGTTAAAATGAGTTGGCCTGCTTCGGTCACACTCACCTGAAACAAGACCTGGTAAGTGCCAATAGCACCTAAGTTAAATGAGCTGGGACCAGTACGGGTAATAGTAGTCCCACTAGTAGGTCCATCTTCCGGAAAACTTACGTCTGTACCTGGAGCAACTGTTGCTGAATTATCAGGAGGCATCAATGCATAAAAATCTGCGAAGTTTAATACCCCAGCAGGTCCAGTTGCACCGGTAGGTCCAGTTGCACCGGTAGGTCCAGTTGCACCGGTAGGTCCAGTTGCGCCAGCAGGTCCAGTTGCACCGGTAGGTCCAGTTGCGCCAGCAGGTCCAGTTGCACCGGTAGGTCCAATTGCGCCAGCAGGTCCAGTTGCACCGGTAGGTCCAGTTGCGCCAGCAGGTCCAGTTGCGCCAGCAGGTCCAGTTGCACCGGTAGGTCCAGTTGCACCGGTAGGTCCAATTGCGCCAGCAGGTCCAGTTGCACCGGTAGGTCCAATTGCGCCAGCAGGTCCAGTTGCACCGATAGGTCCAGTTGCGCCAGCAGGTCCAGTTGCGCCAGCAGGTCCAGCAGGTCCAGTTGCGCCGGTAGGTCCAGTTGCGCCAGCAGGTCCAGTTGCGCCAGCAGGTCCAGTTGCGCCAGTAGGTCCAGTTGCGCCAGCAGGTCCAGTTGCACCGGTAGGTCCAGTTGCACCGGTAGGTCCAATTGCGCCAGCAGGTCCAGTTGCGCCAGCAGGTCCAGTTGCGCCAGCAGGTCCAGTTGCGCCGGTAGGTCCAGTTGCGCCAGCAGGTCCAGTTGCGCCAGCAGGTCCAGTTGCGCCGGTAGGTCCAGTTGCGCCAGCAGGTCCAGTTGCGCCAGCAGGTCCAGTTGCACCGGTAGGTCCAATTGCGCCAGCAGGTCCAGTTGCGCCGGTAGGTCCAGTTGCGCCAGCAGGTCCAGTTGCGCCAGCAGGTCCAGCAGGTCCAGTTGCGCCAGTAGGTCCAGTTGCGCCAGTAGGTCCAGTTGCGCCAGCAGGTCCAGTTGCACCGGTAGGTCCAATTGCGCCAGCAGGTCCAGTTGCGCCGGTAGGTCCAGAAGACCCTGTAATTCCTCTGATTATGACTTTAACTTCTTGTTTGACACCGCACCTACCTTGCCTGCGGTCGCACTGTGGGAGACGTGCCGTTTTACATCGACAAGGCTTATGCTCGCAACGCCGACAACGTTCTTTTTTACATTGACAATGCCTGCGTCGGCAACGACGGCAGCATTCAGACATAAATTCACCCCCTACATGGTGTTTTATAGTTGTATGGGGGGGGGGCTTGATTTGAAACGGCACTTGTTTGTCCCTTGTTGCATGTCTAGGGGGTCCGACATTTTGACGGTGACATCTTGGAGAGGTGAAGAATAGGGATGAGGAGACTAACATAATGGCTGTGAGGTGTTTAGATGATTAACATCAGCCTCTGTATGATTGTAAAGAACGAATCAGAAGTCATTTGCCGATGCCTGGACTCCGTGAAGGACATCGTAGACGAAATCATAATTGTAGACACGGGTTCTACAGACAATACAAGAGCAATCGTTAGTCGGTACACTGACAAAGTTTTCGATTTTGAATGGGTCGATGATTTTGCATCTGCCCGGAATTTTGCATTCAGCCATGCTGCGATGGGCTACATCTTATGGCTCGATGCAGATGATGTGCTTCTGGAGCCTGAGAGACAGAAGTTGCTTCAATTGAAGCAAACCCTTGATCCTGCTGTCGATGCAGTTTCTATGCATTATCATCTTGCATTTGATTCTGAAGGAAATGTGACTTCCAGCGTGCGGCGTAATCGCTTAGTCAAACGACTCAAGGATTTTCAATGGCACGGAGCTGTACACGAGTATTTAGCGTGGGCGGCCACATTCTAAATAGTGATATTGCCATTACTCATCGCCCTATTGAGCACGACTCTGATCGCAATCTTCGCATTTATGAACGACGACTTGCTGCAGGTGAGACATTCACCCCTCGTGACCTTTTTTATTATGCAAATGAATGCATGGATCACAAAAAATATGAACAGGCCATCGAATATTACCTGAAATTTCTAAATTCAAAGCAAGGGTGGGTTGAAGACAATATTAGAGCGTGTGGAAAATTGGCCGATTGTTATAACCATTTAGGAGATATTGAACGGGAACGAAAATATACACTTCAATCATTTGAGTATGATATTCCACGTGCAGAATTTTGCTGTCGGCTTGGATATGGATTTATGCAAAAAACTGAGTGGCAGAAGGCGATTTTCTGGTACAAACTTGCCACTCAACTTGAAAAACCAAAGGACAGTTGGGGGTTCTTCAACGAGGTCTGTTGGACGTGGTTGCCCCATTTACAGCTCTGTGTTTGCTATGATCGATTAGGCGAACACAAATTAGCTTATGAACACAATGAAATTGCACGTAAATATCGACCTAATGATGAACAGGTGTTATACAATAAAAAATATTTAGAGTCTGTGATCAACAAGTAAGCGTAAAACGCAGCACAGCGGGGGTTCCAAAGGTGCTTCGGTACTGAGGGACACTCCCCGTTTTTATCTGAGCGTTTTGCAGATTTATAAACTCCCGCAGGGCAAGGGCTCTTAGGGCATGAAAAAGGACTTCACCCCAACCTTCGAGAAGATTTCAAGTGACCAAACCAGAAATTTTCGAGGAGGGAAGTCCTACTTGTATCTTCCCCAACCATCGCTCTTTTCCTTTGAAGACTGGCTAGAAATTGACTCCAGCGATCGTCTGCCCTTGTTCTTTGCTGTCTTGGATTTATAACCCTATGCTTCGAAGTTGAGAAAACAGTCACCCCAAGGCGCGAAACCTATCAATCGTGAAGCGATTCTGCGTGCACTGCTGGCTGCTCCGCTTGAAGGAATCTCAACGTTCACAAGGCTTCATGAACGGTTGGCGCGAGATATATGCTTTCGCTACCAGTGTGGGTTTCGAATCGACGAAGCAGCCCCGTCGGTCTCCAGACTGAGTCGCGTGTTTTCAGCCGTTGTTGAGTTGGGTCTCGCTGAGAAGCTCTTCATTGACCTGGTCAGTCAATGTAAAGAAGCGAGCATCATCAACGGACGCCATTTGGCTGTGGACACCGCGAGTGAACTGCCAGTTGCTTTGGATGTCACACCAGCGAACGTCTTGGATGGTGAGATGGCGGCACCATTACTGGAACACGTCGTGACGACGCACGGTTGGGAAATCGATTTTGTCATGATGGACGCTGGATATGATCAAGTCAAAAACTATGAAACGGTTCGTCAATATGGTGCACAGGCGATTATCGCGATGAACAAGCGCGGTGAAAAAGAACCGCCTGAAGGAATCGCATCGGACGGGACGCCGCGTTGCACGATGGGGTATGGCATGGTGTATTGGGGTGCGGACGGTGACCGACTAAAGTTTCGCTGCCCGCACGCGGTTGGGAAGGTGGATTGTCCGCTTGGAATCGCGGCATGTTCCGAATCCAACTACGGTATGGTGGTCAAAAAGCGGATCACAGAAGATATTCGGCGGTACTGCACACCACACCGAGGCACGCAGAATTGGAAGTTGTTATACAACGAGCGAACTGCTGTAGAGCGTTGTAACGCAAGGCTTAAGACGAATTTGACGGCGAACGACGTCCATGTCCGAGGCATCCGAAAAGTAAAGACACACATGTTCCTCAACGCGATCATGTTACTTGCATCGGCACTAGCTGTGAACCATATCGAACGACACAAGAAGACTGCATAAATCATAACGAGTTGACCTGACGAGAAACCGTTAGAATTCTAGTATATGGAAAACCAGTCTACTTACCTTAGGTGCTGTTCCTTTTTCACCTCTACCAAAACGATCATTCTGCAAAACACTCATTTAAGAATAAGGGTTATCCAACGCAGCATTGATGGCCTTGGATAACCCTGATTCATCGAGATTCTTATCCTTACTTCTGAACTGTTGTGGATACCTGGATTTTCCCACTGACGATACTCTGCTTGAGTTGATTCACTTCATCGACGACGCTCTGTGGCACGCCCTTCATCGCCGGCGTGATGCCTACGCCATCGCCCTTTAATCCAAACGTTTGAACCCCCGACTTGAATGTGTTGTTTTTGACCGATTGAATCACGTCAAACACGGAGGTGTCTACGCCCTTCGTAGCGCTTGTGATAATATTTTGCGGCGCTAGGTAACTTTGATTGGTATCCACACCAATAGCATATTTGTTGGCTGCCTTCACGGCACTGATAGCACCCTGTCCACACCCACCAGCTACCGGGAAGATAATATCAGCACCTTGAGACAACTGATTTTGGGCATATTGACTGCCTAAACTTTGGTCTGTAAAGCTATTCGTGTAGGAAAGAAGAACCTTGCCACTTGGATCTTCTTTCTTAAATCCCTGTTGAAATCCAGCAATGTAGTTGTTGACTGGCGGTGCTGATTGACCGCCGATGACACCGACGACATTTTGCTTGTTTAAATTCGGAAGTCCATTGCCCTTCTCAAGTAAGCCTGCCATAGCGCCTGCAAGATACCCTGCGTCTTGAGAGTCATAGACAGCTGAGGTGACATTAGGCCGATCCGTAATCGTATCATCGATAATCATGAAATGCGTCTTCGGGTACTGTTGAGCCACTTGTTCCACTGCATCGTGCATCAAATAACCCACTGCTATCACCAAGCTGTATCCCTGGCTCGCAAACTTGCTTAGGTTTGGCACGTAGTCTGACTCAGATTGCGACTGCACAACACTCGATTGAATCCCAAGCTTTTGTTGCGCATCTGTAACACCCACATACGCTAGATGATTGAATCCATTGTCATTGAGCCCGCCCGTATCTGTTACGAGTCCTACTTTCACTGTACTTGCAGTTGTAGATGCATTCCCAACGGCGTTCGCGCCCGATGTATTGCTAGGCTGGGTCGTACGATTCGTACCGCATCCTACCACTAAACTCATGAGTGCCAATGCAGATGCTGCAGTTACAGTGATCTTTTTCAAAGTTGACCCCCCAAAATTAAAAAACCTCGACACCGAAAATAGGCAGCGTTTCAGCTTCCCTTCGAGGAGTCGAGGATTACATGGGCGTGATCGATGAATACTGATGCTGCACGACGGTGCAAACATCCCCCTGTATCATCCGTAACGTCCTCGTAGTCAAGTGATTCCGGTCACTTGGTAGAGACTGCCGAGCCTATTCTCAGCGTTATACGAGGCATTTGAAATTCGTAGCCATTCTACATTTATCGACATATCGCGTCAACACGTTAAAAATTCACGTATAAGCTCAAAAATTCTGCTCTCTTTCATTTGAGATGTGCGATGCGTCCGAGTTGTGTGTGATGGATTAATGGCCCGGATCCACCCAAATTGAACTCATTGGGTCGTACAGCACTGGACTGGTGTAGAAACCGTGCACCCATGGTTGAACCGAATAGTAATCAATCATTTGAATGGTGGGAATCCATACCGCATCAGACATCACTTGGTTGATGACCTTACCATACAATTCATCACGCTGAGCCTGGTTCGTATCGTTTTGCGCCTCATTCAACCATTGGTCAACCTGTGAATTATCGTAGTTGGTGTTGTTGTTGGTCGGGGCTTGATCCGAATTGAACAGCGTGTTCAAAAAATCAGACGCGTCTGGGAAATCCTGAACCCAACCGCTTTGGTACACCTGCGCGGTACCAGACATGGCCTTGGTCAGGAAGTCCTTCCAAGTAACATCGTGAATTTTAACCGTAATGCCGATATTCTTCATCATCGCTTGGAATGCTTGGTCTTCTTTCATAGCGACTGATGTGTTCTCATCCCACATATCCACAGTAAGACCATTGCGATATCCAGCTTTTGCAAGCATTTCTTTTGCTTTCGCAACATTAAGACCATACTTCGCATCGCTGTCCAAGTTCTTCACATAGCCTTCCATCGTGCTTGGAAGCGGTTGATTGAGCGGGAGCACAGCTCCATTATTGATCTTCACGAATTGGCTGTCGTCAAAGCCATACTCCATAGCCCGACGAACGAAGACATTGCTGAGCGGGTTGGGTTTTCCATTAATTGTATTTGCCGTGTTCAATCCAATGTAGAAGATGGAATTCGCAGGTTGCTTCAGAACCAGCTGCTTATATTTTGGTGTGTTCATGATAGTAACATATTGCGAGGCTGGAATACCATCGCCTCCGATTAACCACGGACTCATGAAAGCTGTTTGCCCTTGCTCCCAATGTAATGCATCTACTTGGTCGTTGTTGTTGACGTTGATAGTCACTTGATTCAGATATGGCAACTGTTGTCCCCATTGATCCTTTTGCCAGTAATGCGGATTCTTGACCAGCACAACTTTGTTCTGGTTGTTCGTCTTTAATTCGAATGGGCCAGTCCCCATCGCTGATGTCGTGTCAAATGCTGCATTGCCAACTTTCTTGACGTAGGCCGGATCAACAGCAGACAGGAATTGCATAGCTAACACTTGAAGGAAGAATTTCTCGGGCTTCGACAAGGTGAGTACAAGCGTATATTTATCTGGTGTCGAAACACCGCTAATGGTCTTTGCCGTTCCATTGTAGTATGCGGTAGCGCCCTTAATAATCTCAAAGAATGAATTGCCTGGAGATGGTTTCGGGGTCATCTTCTTATCAAGAATGCGTTCCAGTTGGAAGACGAAATCTTGAGCTGTGAGCGGATCACCATTGGAGAACGTAACACCTTTCCGAATCTTGAACGTGTAGGTTAGGCCATCGGGGGATACTGTGTAGGACGATGCTAGTTCCGGAATGATTTTGTAAGTATTCTTATCATATGTGACAAGTGATTGATAAATCTGTGAGTCGACTTCAGCAGAAGTCGTATCGTATGCAACAGCTGGGTCTAAATCAGGTACAGCTTGCGTGGAATCCAGTATAATCGAACCACCCTCCACTGGTTTCTGACCGCTGGTGGACGCTGTTTCACTAGAGGAATTGGCATTGGTGTCTGCAGATTTACCAGATGAAGTACTATTTGTTCCACACCCCGCAAGGAGTGCAGCGACTACAGCAACCGACGTAAAAGCAGCTAGGCCTTGTTTCCAAGACGATCCCATTCGATTTCCCCCATTTAGTTTTAGTCACCCTACATTTGTTTGAATATTGTTTCTTTTGTATATTAAAGCGAAGCCGTTCGTCACGCAATAAAAAATGTAGAAAAGCTAACGTAGTTTTTAAAATAAGGATGTAAAGTCATTTTTAATTGTTCTGTTGAGGAATAAAGATAACACAACAATCAAGACGTTATCCGTTTCATCGATTAATGGATCGAAAATACTGGAGGGGACATGGTTTTCTACCGGTAAATTAGACAAAGAAAAGGGACGCTGGTTCAAAGCGTCCCTTTTCTCGCGGTGATAGACCGCATCACAATGCGATACTCAGCCGTGGAAATAATGACCTTCTTCGAGCGCCGAGATCAGTGAAGCATGCACTGGCCGCCAGCCCAACTGTTGTTGAGTGAGCGCACTCGACGTTGGGTTGTCGGCCGACACAAACGGGCCGAAAAACCCAAAGTGATCATTCGCCTCTTCGCCAGAAATACTGACCACAGGAAGGTTTAAGTGCTGTCCGATAACACGGGCAATGTCACGCAGTGGCACGCCCTCATCACCGACCCCGTGCAGAACAGCTCCCGCTGGAGCTGATTCCAATGCCAATCGAAATAGGCGAGCTGCATCGAGATAGTGCACTGCCGGCCAGCGGTTGGCCCCGTCACCAACATAGGCCGAAATCCCCTTCTCACGAGCAATGTCGATCAGCATGGAGACAAAACCGGCCTTTGTCTCTCCGTGCACAGAAGGTGCAAGACGGACGACCGATGACCGCACCCCGCGCTTCACTAGCGCGGCAACCACATTCTCCGCCCCGGCGCGCGGTACTGCTGCGTCGACCCTGACATTTTCCGTCCCCACCTGCCCTCGCGGGAGTGCGAATGCGAGCATTAATGTCCCCGAGGTGACGACAAACGGTTTCCCACTGCCGTTAAGCACCTCCCCCATTGCCTCGACGGCACGAAGGTCTGATGCAACCGCGCCTTGATAGTCTGAGAAGTCGTGCTTAAATGCCAGATGAATCACGCCGTCTGCCGCAGCGACCCCACTGCGAAGGCTGTCCAGGTCATCCAGGCTTCCCCGGTGCACCTCGACTCCTGCAACCTTCAATGCTTCGGCAGACTTATCCGAACGAGCAAGGCCGACCACCTGATGCCCTGCCTCGACAAGTTCACGAACAACGGCGGAACCGATAAAGCCTGTCGCTCCTGTTACAAAAACGCGCATGATAAAGTCCTCCTTCAGCCACTCAGCACTGCAATTTGTGCTTGCCGACGCAATTTTGTGATGTCTCGATTCGGTGGACTTCCAAAAAAACGACGATAGTCGCGGTTAAATTGAGAATCGCTCACGTACCCTACCAAACGGCAGGCAGTGGTCGCGTCCAATTGGTTGGATAACATCAGGCGCCTCGCTTCTTGAAGCCGCAGGGCCTTTTGGTATTGAAGCGGACTCATCGAAGTCACTGACTTAAAATGCTCGCGGAAGGAGGAAACGCTCATGTGTACTAACTCAGCGAGATCCGCAACTTTCATGTTCAACGCGAAGTTCTCCTGAAGCCAAGCAATGGCCTTCGCAACGCGCTGCACACTCGAATTCACCAAGCCCATTTCCGCAACGTGAACACCAATCGGGCTCCGTAGGAGCCGAATTAAAATCTCATCCATTACAAGTGGTGCGAGTAGCTCCATGTCGCTAGAGTCGGACAAGCACTCCACCAGCCTGCTGAAAGCGTTAAGCGTTCCAAAATCGGCATTCACCACGTAACCCGCACGCCAACGACGGACCGGAGGCAATCCCTGAGGATAAATTTTGAGCGCTAATTCACCAACTCTTTGTGGGTCGAGATCCAATCGCACAGCTAAAAACGGTTCAGTATCACTAGCTTGTGTAGTCCGCATGGCAACAGGTAGTGCAACAGGGGCCATGAAAATACGCCACCCGCTGTATTGATAGCGCTCATTCCCCACCGTTACGACCTTAGCCCCCTGAGCGGCAATGCCTACGGCGGGCGAATGAACCGTATGCACATATTCTGCGTCTATCCGGGAGCTACGTCCAAGGTACAAGCCGGGAATTTGTTGGGCAAAGACTCCATCGTGTGGCGTATGGTTGTGAATCAGGCTTGCCAGACGTGTCATTTCCGCTTGTAGCACATCTTCAACATTACCTGGATCCACCGGAACCAACGGTTGTTCTGACGCACCCATACTGGCTACTCACCTCCCGTGTAATCTAGTTTCTCGCGAAACCACGTTGACACAGAACTATGTCCGAGGGCGGACCATGGTCGGTTTCCAAGATATCTACTCGAACGAACCCGCTATCTGAATTAACTCAGCCTCAGACAAATCGGGCTCATTCATTGACCGTTTTGCCCCAGATTTCGAGGAGGCTAAGTCATACAGAATTCCATTTTTAATCCACCCTAATTGAGATACAGATCCGTTATTGGAGAAGTAAGCTTTCGTGCCATCGGATAATGCGGTATTGGCCTCGTTTCCCGTAGTAGATAATAGTGTTGCATTGTTTGCCACGCCTGCTGCACTTTCCTCTAATACCTCTAACGGTTTACCACCACCCATGTAAATATCCATATGATGATAAAGGTTCTCCCCCTGAGCAATTCGGACATCTTCGATGGAGAATGGAATTTTAGTAGGCAATTCAAGACCTTTTAAACCGGATTTTTTGATTGCACTTTTCAAGATATTTAATTGTGATTGCGGTACATTATGTAAAGCAGAGTAGCTAGGATTCGACTCTGAATGACATCCAGATACCATCAGTACGATGCAAATGCTTATCAGCGAAGCCTTTACGAAGCGCATATTATATCCCCCCACATGGATATGTGTTCCACATCCACATGGTGTAATCCTTGTAAATCACAACTAAATTTTACTCAGAATAAAAAATAGCAGGTCCCGTGCTTCACGAGACCTACCCTCTTCGTCCTGCGTGCACTTGATGCCACACGTGACAAATGACATCAAACTATCCGTGACTCAGTAAAGCGTTTTAATGGCTTCAGAAGTAAACGGTACCAACTCATCTGTCCGCCCGTCACGGATCTTTTTTGCCCAAGCAGGGTCAACCAGCAGTGCCCGCCCTACAGCTACTAAATCGAATTCTTCGCGTTCCAACCTTTCGATCAAACCGTCTATCTTAGCGTTTCCAGCACCTTTTCCTTCAGTAAACAGACTCATAAACTCACCGTCTAGACCAACCGATCCGACCGTAATTGTAGGTTTCCCTGTCAATTTCTTTGTCCAGCCGGCAAGATTCAAATCTGAGCCTTCAAACTCCGGTTCCCAAAACCGTCGAGTTGAACAGTGAAAAACGTCAACACCCGCTTCGATCAACGGTGCCAAAAAACGCTCCAGTTCAGCAGGTGTTTTCGCTAACTTTGCCGCATAGTCACTCGACTTCCATTGCGAAAATCGCAGCACGATAGGAAACTCAGGTCCAACAGCACGGCGGCAAGCTTCAATGACCTCAGTCGCAAAGCGAGTTCGCTTTACCATGTCACCACCATATCTGTCTGTGCGAGTATTCGTTTTTTCCCAGAAGAATTGATCAATCAAATATCCATGCGCACCGTGAAGTTCAATGCCGTCAAAACCTAGCCTCTTGGCCTCGGCTGCAGCTTGTGCGAAGGCCTCGACGATTGCGACAATCTCCGATTCCGCATAGTCGTTGACATTCCCTCGTGCACCCATGTGCCAAATCTGCGGAATGATGCGTCCACCTGCTTCGTGGACCTGATTGACCACGTTTGCCCAGCCTTGCAACGCCGATTCACCATAAAAGTGCGGAACGTTTGCTTGATTGGACGAATCGGGGTGGTTGATCACCGTACCTTCTGTCACGATAAGGCCGACGCCATTCTCGGCCCTGCGACGATAGTATGAAGCAACATCCGAGCCCGGAATTCCGTTTGGTGAGAATTGTCGGGTCATCGGAGCCATCACGACACGATTCGATAACATGGTATTGCCAAATTTAAATGGTTGAAACAACGCTTCAACAGATTTAGAAGAGTTCATCATGTACCTCCAGATATCATTGAATATCGAGCTGATTTTTGGAGTGCATATTCAGAAGCCTAAACGTGTAAGACGCCTTCATCTGTACGTCCATACTTGCAACTGGTTTTTTTGACTTTCTGGTCAACAACAATCCAAAAAAGTTCTAGAGAGCGATGAGCGCAAAAGAAGTACGTAGAACCGCCTCAATCTTCTCTCTAGATGCACCTCTTTTTTCCATTATTTTCGCACCTAGAATCGCATTGGCCAGATGTGCTGCAAGTTCTTTGCTCGTGTAATCGGTCGTAAGAAGATGCTGCTCCTGACCGATTTGGATGACCCCCTCAAGAATTCGCTCCATTTCAGTAAACATCATGTCTACTTCACGCGTTACTTCCTCGTCGTCCGTTCCGAATTCCAGCGCAGAATTAACCATTAAGCAACCTCTGCAAACTGCTTCGTCTACTGGCGAAAGGATTGCATCACGTATAGCTTCCAGATTCTTTAAAGGGGATACATCATTTTTAGTTAGATGTTCCATGTGTTCTATACTCTGTTTTCGATACTGCTTCAGTGCCCTTAAAAACAGGGAGCGCTTATCATCAAACACACCATACAAGCTTTGCTTTTTTACACGTGTCGCACGCGTAAGGTCCTCATAGGAAGTAGCGTTAAAGCCTTTCGTCCAGAACACGTCCATACACTGGTGAAGCACATGTTCCACATCGAACTGTCTTGGTCTGCCCATGGGTGCCATCATATCGATTTTTGACCACGAAGTCAACAATTGTTCCCAAGCAAACATTCTGAGCAAGATTTCCTCACTCCAGATTATCGAACGAAAACATATAGCTTGACTAAAGCTAATACCATTAGCTACACTCATTCTTAGCTAATGGTATTAGCTAAGAGGAGGAGTTCAAATGGCTGGTTCGTCATATACACGGCTTTCGCCGGCTACACAATTTCTTGAACGTCCTGGTGGCAAGCTGGCATTCGAAGTAAGCGGAGACGGACCACTTGTCATCTGCGCACCAGGCATGGGTGACCTGCGCTCGGTGTATCGCTTCCTGGCGCCTGCCCTGGTTGAATCAGGCTTCCGCGTAGCCTGCATGGATCTTCGCGGGCACGGAGACAGCGACGCCACCTTCGATGAATACGACGACGTGGCCGTTGGCCGCGATATGTTGGCGTTGTCCCAGTACTTGGGCCCCCCCGCTGTATTGGTCGGCAATTCGATGTCAGCCGGTGCGGCCACATGGGCCGCCGCTGAAGCGCCTGACCTCGTTGCCGGCTTGGTACTCATCGGCCCATTTGTGCGCAATGCTCCGGTTCCCTTCCTCATGGAGCTGGCTTTTCGGCTCGGACTCCTACGCCCATGGGGTTTGGCAACATGGTTGTGGTACTATCGAAAGCTATACCCGGGCCATTCCCCGGCAGATCTCCGAACACATATTGAAAGGATTCGTACGAGCCTTCGCCGCACCGACCGGTGGCGCGCCTTTAAAGCGACGACGCGCACATCCCACCAGCCGGTTGAAGCCCGGCTTTCTGAAGTCGCGACGCCGACCTTGGTCGTCATGGGGACCAACGACCCGGACTTCCCCGATCCCGACGAAGAAGCCCACTTCGTGGCCGATAGGCTTGGCGGTCAAGTTGTGATGGTGCCACATGCAGGTCACTACCCCCAGGCAGAATTTCCGGAAGTAGTTGCCCCGGCCATAGTGCAATTTTTGAAGGAGGGATATCATGCCGCGCGCTAATCTGACGGCTGCAGTCATTGTCGAGAAGGCGGTCGAGTTTGTGGATGCCAATGGCTTTGAACAGCTGAGCATGGCCGAATTGGCTCGCCTGCTGGGCGTGGCAACGCCCAGCTTGTACAAACACGTGTCCTCCCTTGGCGGCATCCAAACGGCAATTGCCGAGCGTGGCCTCCGCGAACTCCGAGACGCGTTGCGTGAGGCCGTCAACGGTCATGTCCAAGACAAAGCCTTGGAACGCGTGGCTGACGTTTACCGATGTTATGCTCACGCCCACCCAGGACGCTATGCGGCCATTCAAAAGGCTCCTGACCCCAACAACGATACACTCCGTATCCTGAGCGAAGAATTGTTGGACATTCTATTTGGCATTCTCGCTACTTACGGTCGATCCGGCACACAAGCCGTCCACGATGTCCGCATGTTGCGCTCGGCGTTACACGGCTTCGTGCTACTTGAGGACGTCGGTGGCTTCGGAATGCCCCTGGATGTGGATCATTCGTTCCACCACATGGTAAAGGCACTCGATACGGCCTTTCGCACACCTAACCTTGGAGAGGACGAGTCGTAAACCGCCAATTCAGGCAGTCCGTGGCATGATATGCTATGGCACCGGAACCGTCAGCAATCGGGATAAAACGGAGTTTGTTATTGGCGCTCCTCCCTGAGAGCTCCGTCGAAGAGGTAGGCCAGTCTCTCTGCAACGTTGTCGCCCATCTCGGCATCTTCCGCTGCGACCTTTGCGCTGCGGAGGAACATGGCCTGCTCGTACTCGGTGATCGCCCTCTCGATGTCATTCGGGTGCGCGGCAAGGGCCTTACCGAGCTCGGCACCGTCGTACATGGCTAGGTTGGCGCCCTCGCCGTTTGGTGGCGTCAGATGGGCGGCGTCACCGATCAGAGTCACCCCAGGTACCCGATCCCATCGATGCCCAGTAGGCAAAGCGTAAATGGGACGCAGAACCGGCGTGGTGTCTCCGTCGGTGATCAGTGCGGTTAGCTCCGGTGCCCAGCCGTCGAACGCTTGTGCGATGCGAGCGGTGGCCGCGGCGGGATCGGTAAAGTCAATAGCAGCGAACCATTCCTGTGGCCGGGTAAGCATCACGTAGGTATGGATGGTCTCGCCCTTTTCTCGATGTGCAATGATTAACTTTCCTCCAGGCGCGGGTGCAAACATCGATCCACCGCCCACCGCTTTGGCTGTAGCCGGGTGTCGGCTTTCGACGTCGAACAGATAGGTCTCAATGAACGACTCGCCGGTGTACTGAGGTATCGCAGGGGTGAGCAATGGCCGAACACGTGACCACGCACCGTCCGCGCCAACGAGCAGGCTCGTGATAACGGTACGCCCATCGGCGAAGGTCACCTCGTGACGTCCCCCGCCCAAGGCACGGATGCTAATCACCTTGTGCCCCCACCGGACGGTGCCTGCCGGAAGCGAGTCAAGCAAAATCTGCCGCAGTTCACCGCGCTGCACCTCGGGGCGTCCACCCGTACCGTCATCGACTTGGTCGAGCAGGACGGTTCCGTCTGGGGAGAGAATCCGCATGGCCTGGCGGCCCTCCAGGATGATGCCACGAAACGCATCCATCAAGCCGGCTGCCTCAAGAGCGAGCTGCCCGTTGTAATCGTGGATGTCGAGCATTCCACCCTGTGCACGCGACGTCGGCGAAGGCTCTGCCTCGTAGACCGTAGCAGGGATTCCGTGGACGTGTAGGACACGCGCGAGCGTGAGGCCGCCGAGTCCGGCGCCAATAATTGTGACGGGTGTGCTATTCCATTCCGTTTGATTACCGTAATTGTTGTTAGACATCATATAAAACCCCCTTCTGTCTCTTGATGTTCGTGAACGAAAGTTGAAATCCGTATAGATAAAATATCGAATATTTATGAATGGAATATGAACACTTACTTTTTTTAGGGGACACGTCAAGGAGGGGTAACCTGGGGGTTGATCTTTACGCGTTATCGGACTCGCTGTATCATCGCGACCCTCAAGCATTCGACGCCTACGGATTCGAGAAAGGAGACGTGAAGTTGAGCACTGATTCGCTGAGAAACGTGCAAGTAGAAGTCAATATCCGCGACACGGGAAGAACCATTGTTCCAGCGGATCGATTTACGTCATAATCGCTTCTTGTAGACGGTGGCGCCGATAAAACCAACCACAAGAATAACGGCCACATAAATCAGCGGATGGACGTAGTGCGTCATGCTATCCCAATCTTGCCCGAGCTTATATCCAGCATACCCCAGCACAGCAACCCACGGCAGGGATCCCGCAGCAGAGTAGGCCGTGAATTTGACAGCGTTCATCTTTGCAATGCCCGCCGGAAGAGAAATAAAGGTACGTATCGCCGGTAACAATCGTCCAACAAACACAACCCAATCACCCCGCCTACGAAACCAGCGCTCCGCCGCGTCCATATGGCGTTCGGACAGCCTTACATATCGACCATACCGACGAATCACTGCTCGCCCTCCAAATTTCCCCACATAATAGGATATGAGAGACCCAACGACATTTCCTAGAACACCCATCAAGATAACAATGCCCAGATGTAAGTGTCCTCTAAAAGCCAGATACCCGCCAAATGGCATAACAACTTCGCTTGGCAAGGGAATACATGCGCTCTCAAGAACCATTGCAAGAAAGACTCCAATATATCCACCCGACTGCACCCAGTGCATGACCATGCTATTCATTTCGTTCACCTCATATCCTATTTGTGTCCGTCGGACGGACGTCAACCTCACTAGTTTGAACCTCTTTCCTTTCCACAAATCGATGCATGCGCTTATGAATTGCTCGGTATCCCCATACACATAGCGCTAACACGATTACCGCGGGTATTAGCTCCATTCGCCAGTGGTGATAAATCGATGTCGCAGCGAGCTTGATCAGATTTCCCCCCAACAAGAAAGTACCAGTCCATAAAAAAGACGCCAGGAGTTGAATCGGAACGTATACCTTCAGCCCTAATTTGTTGACGCCTGCAACATACGGGATGATATCTCGAATCACTGCAATGTATTTCGTAATGAGTAGGGTCCAAATCGCTTGTCTATGAAACAATCGCTCGGTTTGTTGGAGACGCTTCTCTGTAATAAACACATACTTGCCGTACCGCAAGATTACAGGACGCCCGACTACCCGTCCGATAAAATATGTGATGATGGATCCGGTGAATGAACCTAAGCTGGCTACGACGATAAGAAGCGCTAGACTAAAGTGCAACTGCTGTGTGTGCGCCAAAACCCCAAGTGTCGTTAACAACGTCTCACCTGGAACAACCAAAATTAAATACTCCAATCCCAGCAACGCAAAGATACTTGTGTAGCCGTACGCTATCGCAAAGTGGATAAACCCCACGTCAATTCAACTCCCAAGATGAATTCAAATTTATGCTATACATGAGTAATTGAAATACCATCGATAAATACAGACGGTGACGAGGTTCAAAGAGTTCATCCGAAGTCGCAAATAATTAAGTTGTATCGTGATGGTCAGTAACACAGGTACACCACAAGGGCGGTTAATCCGCTAACCGTTTTTTTTGGCAAAGAGTTAAGAGATACGAACATCAAGATTAATTCGGCAGATCCGGGGTTTACTGCTACCGATTTAAGTGGGCACAGGGGTTATCGTACCGTGGTAACACGTGAGGAGGATTACCACAAGCTTGCCGAAGGCGGTACCACCTCAATCCCTCAGAGAATCTCGATGCTCGTGGAACACAAGAAAAACATACAAAATGAAATTGACCGTTTACTAGAGACACAACGAATAATTGATTATAAAATTGACCATTACAATGATATTTTTCTCCATCCGGACTTAACCGATACAGCCTGCGATCCGGTGGATAAATAAGCGCGCGTGAAACTCCAAATCGCCTGCCATTGGCTGATTTGGAGTTTCTTCTTGCCCTTCTGTCGTAATTCCAAAATAAAATGTTCATGCGCCTTCATCCCGTTTTCCGAGCAGTACCGTGCGCCGTTCGGAATCTCAGAAACGATACCGTGCACAGCAGAAAAAATATCGCCATCCCGACGGTAAGAGAACCGAGCATCACCCTTGACCCAAATTGATCAAAAAACCCTACCGATTAGAACTGGCCCCAATCCACTGCCGAGAAACAGTGAAAACGCAAAAAACGAAACAGCAGTGGCCCGTCCATTCGGTAATAAATCAGTAGCGAACGTTTGTAATGTGGAGTGACAGTAACTATATCCAAACCCAAGAATAATGAACCCCATCGTCAATGTGATGACACTTGCCCAACTCCATATTACCCCAAACCCGGCTATCATCAGCAGCGCGCCAAACGCTGGCATCATAGACGTGCCAAGCCGCTTCAACACAGAGGTGATCGTCCGGCTTCCGACAAATCCTCCAACACTGTACGTTGCCGTCAACAATCCAATGACCAGATAGGACAGATGAAGGACCGACACACCGTAAGCCCCGAGAAAGGTAAACCCTCCGTAAAAAATTAAACCTTCACAGAAGACTAATCCGTAGATCATCCAAGAACGACGGTTTCCCAACAACATCCGGTACCTCTGAAGAAAAGGTGTAGGCTGTGCTCCCTCCAATGACTCACGTTCCCGGCGTTCACGAATCAATAAGAGTATTCCCGGAATGCACGCCGCACCAAGGACAAGAAACAAAATGCGGTAAGTAAAGAATTGGGCCACCAATCCGCCAATAACGACACCCATTGCTTGACCGGAGGTCGAAAACGACATAAAAAAGGCAATGGCTTCCGGTCTCCTTTGAATTTCAAATCGATCTCCGATTTGTGCAAGTGTCGTGGGCATAATGCCTGCAGCGAACATGCCTGTGATAAATCGCAAGACCAACAGCCACGAGAAGATATGAATAATCCCACAAAAAATCGTTCCTAAACCGAACAAACACAGTGCCAACAATATCGTACTCATCTTCCCGATTTTCTCTGCAATTGGCGCGTAAACCAATTGAAATAAACCGTAGGGTATGGAGTACGCGGTTACTGTAGCCGCTCACGCTGTTTGTCGGTGGTTAGTTTACCGCCATTGGCGGAGCGGCTGCAACGTCAGTCTGCCATGTAGTTGAGTGCTACGCCGTCAATCACTCAGCCCGCGCTTCCTCTTTGCCATTCCTGGTCCGTTAAAACCCGCCCTACATGGCTCTCATCAATTGCCTCGCTGTTTTTTGCGGCTGCATCATACAGCGCCTGCGTACACATTTGATTCACCACCCGTGGTATTCCCTTGCTGGCCGCATGAATCATTTGCATCGCGGCGTCCGTAAACACGGGCAGATTGCCCCCGGTTTGTTTCATTTGGTGTCGAATATACTCCGTTGACTCCTCACGGGTCATGCCACTTAAATGGTACGCCATCTCTATCCGCTGAGATATGGCCTCATACTTTTTCAACCGAAGCTTGCGGCGCATCTCTGGTTGGCCAACGAGTAAGAGTGGAAACGGGGAACTCGCATCCATCTGTTGGTTTCGTACAAAGCGAAGTTCTTGAATCATCTCCTCAGACATGTCCTGCGCTTCATCTATCACAACGACCCATCCCCGCTCCATACCAGCTTGTCCTTGAATCCGCTCATGCCAAAGCTTCCTAGCCTTGCTTAGCCCAAACGGCATGGCCTCACCCATGTAGGACAACAACTCTGCGTAGAAGTCTTTCGGCTTCAGTCCGAGTACACAAATGTAAACAGGAAGAAATTTCATTTCATCCAAACCGGTTAATAACCTCCGGATGAGCGTCGTTTTGCCGCTGCCTACTTCACCAGTGAGCAGGCCCAGAGATTTGTGTTCAAGCACATAATGCAGCCGCGCCATTGCTTCTTTGTGGCCCCCGGTTTCAAACAGTCCATCCACCGTCACGTCCCTACGAAATGGTTCGTTGCTCCAGTTCCATTTCTCCATGGGTGTCACTGTGCATCACCATCCATCGTTGTAGAGAATTTCAGGCCCTCAGCTTGCTGCTTCTTCCGCTCCTTCAGTGCATCAAACAGGCTCACACCAGGCCTTATATCATCTTCGGTGGGCTGTTGCTCCTTGTGTACACGCCGGTCATAGGGATGGGTCAAATCAATCGTTTTTGCATCCGGCCATCGTTTTTCGCCTGTCCACACCTGAATGGTAGACAAATCGAATGGGTCGTAGCGTAATTGGATGGTCGTCCTCGCCAACTCGCTATCCACCTCGAATCGGTTTCCTTGCAAAGAAACACACCCTGCTTTGTCCACCTTCCGTTCCTCTTGCCAATAGAAAATTTCGTTTAAGTCTGCCTCCGGGATGCGCCTTGTCTTTCTCTCACTAGCGGCCACTCGTTCCTGCGGTGACACACCCGTACTACCATGTTTTCTCACATGGTAGAATGCAGTTACCCAAGTGTGAAATACTTCATTGAGCTCTTCTAGAGTCTCTACATCACCACGAGCTACGGCTTCATACGCCTCCGGGATAAAGCTTGTGTCAAGGAATCGGAATATCCGCTCAATTTTCCCACGACCAGCAGGGCGGTAGGGCTTACTGTGTGAGAGACTGACGCCAAGCCTTGCACAAATGCGCTTGAGGTGGTGGGACGAAAAGACGGCTCCATTATCGACATACAGTTTTTCGGGCACACCGTGGTGTAAAATTGCTTTCTTGAAACTATCCTCTAGACGGGGCATCTGCTCATCCCAATAGAACTGTGCATGAACAATCATTCGGCTGTAATCATCAAGGATGGCAAATAAGATCGCTTTTTTCTTCCGTCCCGGATTGTTTGGGTCTGGAAGATATAAGGCGTGCTTAAAATCCGCTTGCCACAAAAGGTGAATGTCCTCTACTTCAAATCTCCGAAAGGTACCCTTGTTTTGCGGAACAATCAGCACATCGCGGCGACTGAGCCCTGCTTGCCTTAGGTGCCTGGCCAATGTGCTCGTTGCGACAGACCCTGGCTGTGCAATCCCTTCGGCCTCAAGCAGTAGAATAATCTGTTCCACGCTTCGCTCTGGCCTTGCACGGCGAAGCTCCGAAGCGCGTTGTAAGACTGGAGTGGACAGCTTGGTCAGCCCTTTGTCCTGGCGGACTTTCGGCTTCAGCGCATCATAACCGCCCTTGCGGTACGCAGCCAAATACCGCTCAAGCGTCCGCACGCTTACCTGTGTTTGTGTACTCCCAGGAATATCGTAGTCTCGTGCGCTCACCTCTCTTAATAACGCACCGAGCTCACCCGGTGTCATCGGCGTCTGCCGACTTACAACGGGTGAAATCAGACTGTACCGAAATAACGCAATTTGCTCTCTCAACGTCAAATCCATTCCATGGTTCCTCCTTCAATGGTGGGATGTGTCCATTTTCCGGGGAACTGAGGACAGGCTCCATAGACATATGTTGTGGGGAACTTTACTTGGTAAACAAACCTGGGGACGTTCCGATCCGAAACAGGGTATGAAACAGGCGAGCGTTCACGCACATTGACGCAACCTGGTTCCAAACTCGTTGAAGCAAGGCAAGCTGTGTTTTCGGACGGTCGCGGCCCCGGGGGATGTCCAAGGTTGGATCACGTTCAATAAGCCATTGCCAAAAATACGCCTCTACATCGTGCAACCATCCGCGCCAACGAACTGTCCACCGCCACACCGTGCGGGATGAAAGAGGGCCTATCGGCGGAGCCACTTGTTCAGCCGCCTGCTCACATGAGTTTCCTTCATCCACAGCCATGAGAACATCTTCCTGGACATCCCATGTGCAACGCTCATAGCGACCAATAAAGGAAGGCAGTACACTGACTGTTTTCAGACACAACGGACACTGAAATCGAAAGATAGGAATCAGACAGCGACCTTCGTGGCACCACACAGGTCTTCGGTAAACCCCGTGCCGATTGAGGCGTGTATTCGCACCACAGCGATTACACGCTTGTGGACGGATACTAGAAACATCCTCCTGCTCACAAAACGCAAGATAGGACTGGACATCTTCAAATGAAATCACGTATGCTGATGGCATAGTCCATATGGAAAGCGTTTAAAACGCATTCCAGTCGGGAAGAGAGACGAGGCGGCCAAACCTGAAGTCTCTCTTCTTTTATGCGCTCCTCCTATGACTGTCGGTAGAATCATACGATCCATACGACAATCATCCGCATAATCCTCCGCCACTTCAGATAACAAAAGACCGCCCATCCTCCGTCAGGAAGCGTGAGCGGCTACAGGTTACGAGAAGTGCCGCTGATGATGTGGTTGTGTGAAGTGAAGAGGCGATATCAGGGAGCATAGGTGCGATGGCCCGGCTATCCGCGTTCACCAAAAAGCCGGCTAAGCCCAATGCCCAAAGCATTGATTGGTTTCCTAGTGTACTTCTCTCCATAATTGTCTCCTTGCTCTCTCTTGTTTACTATGGTGCAATCGGTCAAACATCGGATGGACAATTAATTTTTGTTGTCACAGATGGACGTGAAGCGAACGGTAAAACCAACATTGGACCTAGCCTGCTGGACATGAAAAATTTAATGTTGAAATATGGTGCCGTCACTGCTGCGACACTTTCTACCAGATCCAATTGCACAATGTATTATAAAAAGAAAGTAATCAACACATTACTCGATGTATCGGGACAAAAAAAAGATGCCTACCTCATTTCTAATCTACGCTTAAGGTACGTAAGGTGCATGAATCGCCATCATAGATTTAAAGCTAGGATTGGCGTACCACGCAGAAAGGGGCAGCCCAACGGCCACCCCTTTCGTCTAATGAATCACGACCTTAATACAAGTGGAGATATTGATCTTTCTCCCACTCTGTCACCTGCGTCCGATAAATGTTGTACTCAATTTTCTTCGCCTCGATGAAATGAAGGAGCACGTGTTGCCCCAACGCCTCGCGAAGTACCTCGTCCTTCGCCAACGCATCAATCGCATCGTTGAGGGTCGGTGGCAGACTGCGAATGCCGACTTCTTCTTTCTCAGCGTCGGACATAATGTAGATGTTGCGATTGACCGGCGGCGCCAATGGCAAATTCCGTTCGATTCCGTCAAGTCCAGCCGCCAACAGCGTAGCGATTGCTAGATATGGATTACAGGTCGGGTCTGGGCTGCGAACCTCAATCCGGGTACTTTGACCGCGGGCAGCGGGGACGCGGACGAGGGGAGATCTGTTTTTGCCACTCCACGCGATGTAACTCGGGGCCTCGTAACCAGGGACTAGGCGCTTGTACGAGTTCACGGTCGGGTTACAAATTGCGGTAAAGCCGGGCGCGTGTTCTAGGATGCCTGCTAAAAAGTGGCGCGCCGTCACACTCAAGCCCATTTCGTCCGACTCGTCATAAAAGGCATTGCCGTCTTCCTTAAACAAGGACAAATGCGCGTGCATGCCTGAACCGTTGATCCCATAAACCGGCTTGGCCATAAACGTCGCGTGCAAGCCGTGTTGACGGGCGACCGTTTTCACGACCAAGCGGAACGTCGCGATGTTATCGGCTGCTTCGAGCGCATCCGTGTATTTGAAATCAATTTCGTGTTGTCCAGGCGCGACCTCATGGTGCGACGCTTCCACTTCGAAACCCATGTGTTCGAGGGTCAGCACAATATCCCGGCGACAGTTTTCACCGAGATCTAAAGGCGCCCAGTCGAAGTATCCACCTTCGTCGTTGACCTGGTCCGTTGGATTCCCGTTCTCGTCAATCTTGAACAAGAAAAACTCAGGTTCAGAACCGACGTTGAACGACGAAAACCCGAGCTCTTTCGCCCGCTCGACCGTTTGCTTCAGGACCGAACGCGGATCCCCAGGAAACGGCGTCCCGTCTGGAAGGTGAATATCGCAGATTAACCGCGCAATCTTCCCCTGCGGCGTATCCCAAGGGAAAACTAACCAGGTTGAATAATCTGGCACGAGGTACATATCAGATTCTTCAATCCGGACAAAACCTTCGATGGACGAGCCATCAAACATAATTTTGTTGTCCAGCGCCTTGCCCAACTGATCTACTGGTATTTCTACGTTTTTGACAATACCAAGCAAATCGGTAAATTGCAGACGGATATAGCGTACGTTACTGGACTCTGCGTGGTTCAAGATTTCTTCCTTGGTATACTGTTTGCGCATGTTCATCCTCCATCAACGTTTTCGATAGAATCGCGAGAGGTCGCCCTGGAATAGCGACTCCGAAGACTTCGATTGGGTGCCAAGCATCTCGCGCTCTAACCACTTATACACTTCCGTATCCGATAAATCCTTCTTTTGCGAATCTTTCGGATGCGCCCGACGGCGTTCCATCTCTTCAAAATTGCGTTTGACGCCGGCCATGTTGTGGCCTTCATCCAACCACTGGCGAATCAGCATCAAGCGCTCGACGTCGGCAAACGAAAACTGGCGCTGCTTGCCCGATGTGCGCGCTGGCTGAATCAATTCGTGCTCTTCATAGTAACGAATTTGACGAGCACTGAGCCCCGTCAATTTTTGGACTGTTCCGATAGAAAACAGTGGCAGTTGACGTCTGTCGTTCAAATCCATGGCGCTGCCCCCATCTCACTGGCGCTTCTTTGACATCGTAGCACGTGAGTGAGAAAGGGGCAAGAGTGTTACGTCAATTTTTCTGACAGCAAAACCGGATCCATCATGTTTCCTGACAAATCACCTGAATCGGTCGATCCATTCCCGTCAATTCTGGCGCGAGTTGCTCCAGGATTTTGCCAAGCGCGATCACCGCGTGCTCGTAGGTCAAGCCCCCCTGCACATAGGCTGTATAGGGCGGGCGCATGGGCGCGTCGGCGGATAGTTCCAGGGAGGCGCCCTGGATGAACGTCCCTGCAGCCATCACGACCGCATCGGCATAACCGGCCATGGCATCTGCCTCAGGTCGAACGTGTGCGTCAATCGGAGCTGCACGCTGAACGGCTCGGCAAAATGCGAGCAGCTTGTCCGGGCTGCCAAGTTCCACGGAGAGAATCAGGTCGGATCGCGGCTCTGTAGGCCCCGGTGACACTCGGTATCCCAGTCCCTGCAACGCCTGTGCAAATAATATCGACGCCTTCACTGCCTGGGCGACGACGTGTGGCGCCAAGAAGAGCGCCTGATAGAACAACTGCAAATAGGGACCCGTAGGCCCATACTCCGCCCCCGTGCCCGGTGCCACCAAACGCGCGGCCACCTGTTCAATGACCTCGGATGATCCTGCGATATACCCGCCTGTCGGCGCGATACCCGCGCCTGGATTTTTAATCAGCGACCCCATCACCAAGTCGGCGCCGACATGGGACGGCTCCTGCGCTTCGACGAATTCGCCGTAACAGTTGTCCACGCCAATGAGCGCATGAGGGGCCTTCGCCTTGATTTCTGAAAAGGCACTCCCCAACGCCTCAATCGAAAGTGCTTTGCGGTCTCCGTAGCCGCGGGATCTCTGAAACATCACCAATTTCGTATGTTCGCCCAAGTGGCGGAGAATCGCTTCGACGTCAATCTCGCCGTCCGCGGACAAATCCACAATCTTGGCGCGAATGCCCCACTCCGCGAGGCTGCCTTTCTCACTTCGCAAGCCGACTACGCCATGTAACGTGTCGTACGGAGAGCCTGTGGCGAACAGTACTTCGTCGCCAGGGCGCAGGACCCCAAACATGCCAAGCGTCAGCGCATGTGTACCGGAGACGATTTGTGGCCTAACCAGTGCACCCTGTGCGCCGAATACATCGGCAAAGGCCGCCTCAAACTTGTCGCGCCCGTCGTCCGACAGGCCATAGCCGGTCGACCCAAGCAGGTCGGTTTGCGAGATGCGATGCTGCCAAAACGCCTCCAGTACGCGCTCCTGATTGGCGAGCGCCACCGCGTCGACTTGCTCGAGCGCTCGTCCGATTTCCCGTTCACACTGTCTGATATATTCAATGGTCTTGTGGTTCATGTGCACTCCCGTCTTGCCGTTGTTGCTGCCATAAATGTGCATCCCTGCGGCTCGTAATCGCCGTCACCAGCCACTCGTCGGATGAAACCGGATCTGCGGATTCAATTCGCCCGTTGCGAAGCAGCTTGTCCCAGATAAAATCGTTGGGATGCGTGTGCAATGTCACCCGTACTTCATCTAAAGACAACAAGCGCTCCACCGTCTGATAGAGCGGTTCCAGTGAATCGTTTACTGCAGAGCCATACAAGGTTTCCACCGCGTGCACGTCTGGCCCTGGCTGGTTCGGACTGATGTCCATCTTGTTGAAAAAGGTGACGACCGGTTTATCCAGTGCCCCCAAATCGCGAAGTACCCGTCTGGTCGTCTCCAGGTGTGACTGGGGTTCGTGCCCGGCATCGACGACGACCACGACGACATCGGCGTACTTGGTCTCCTCGAGCGTCGCTTTAAACGCGTCCACCAAGTGGTGCGGAAGGTCCTCCACAAAGCCGACGGTATCCACGACCACATACTCATTACCAAGCTTGGTGCGAACTTGGCGCGCGGTCGGATCAAGCGTGTCAAACAGCCGATTTTGCCCTTCTGGCACCTCGATGTTCGCCTTGTCGCGCACCCAGCGCGATTGCACCGTCGTCTTACCGGCGTTGGTATAGCCGACAAGGGCGACGACAGGCACGCCACGTCGCCGTTTGCCTCGCATCGTCTCCCGCTGCCGTTCAACGGCCGCAAGTTCCTTGCGCAAATGTGTCATGCGCGTGCGAATGCGCCGACGGTCGAGCTCCAACTGGGTTTCACCGGGGCCGCGGGTGCCAATGCCGCCACCCAACCGCGACAGTTCAACGCCGCGGCCAGTGAGCCTCGGCATCAAGTAGTTTAACTGCGCGATTTCCACTTGCACCCGGCCCTCGCGCGTCTGCGCGCGGCGAGCGAAAATGTCGAGAATCAGCTGCGTTCTATCGATAATTCGACATGGCAACACCCGCTCCAGGTTGCGAATTTGCGCAGGTGACAACTCGCGGTCTGCGACCACCAAGTCCGCCTCATTCACCGTGGCCAAGTCCGCCAGCTCTTCTAACTTGCCGGATCCAAAAAACGTCCTTCCATCCAATTGTGCACGCTTTTGCGTCATCACGCCAATGACTGATCCGCCCGCGGCTTCACAGAGGCCTGTGAGCTCCGCTTCGCGGTAGGCGAGGCGTTCGTCCGACTCCTGGCCAACTTGACACATCGCTAAAATGACTCTGTATGCTTGCTCCTGCACGAACTCACCCCTGGTTTTGCAAATCGCACGCAAGGTACTCCCGTCCATCATCGCAAATCGGACAGCGCGATTCAAGCTGATATACTGACCGCAACATAATCGGCACCTCTGCCTCTGCCTTGCGCCGGCCTTGCGACAAACCAACCACACGTCCCAATGCATACGCAATCAAAAAGGTAAATAGAAGACCTGCCACATACAACATTACGACCATGTATCCCACTCCTCTTCTTCAGTCTCCAGTATTTTCGTGGTCGTCGTATCAAACACGATGCTGAGAATGACGAGTGCGATTAGGGCTAGGATGGTCCAAAACACCTCGGCGTATAACGCGAGACAAAAGGCGATGAGAATGGCCACCAACGTCTCCACCAAGCCAAATCGGATGGCGACGTTAGCCTGCCCCGTCTCCAAGTCCTTGCGGCGGTCCATGACGTCGTCCAGCCAGTCAATCATGCTCATCACCGCCATCCCCCACAGAGCGTGTCTCCACCCCACCAAAACGACCAGCAACAAGACCGCGATAAGAATCTCGACATACGCGGGGACACGGCTCGGTAGACTCTCGTGGATACGCGTGAACATCCCGACGGCATAGCTGCTGAGAAATACCGCAAACGCCGCGTCGCGATTGAGCATCATGGCGATGCCAAAGACGACCAGGCTGTACGGAAGGCACGCGCGCCCTAAACGGGCCGCGAGCGTGCGGCGGCCGCGGCAGATGTCGTAGTCAATGTCGAGCGCGTCATCCATCAATTTGACCGCGGCCCCTGCAAACAACATCGCGCCAAACGCCAGCAACAAGTTAGGCCAGTCGCCAAACATGTCGTTTCACCTCTTGGAATCCGGTTCCTTCGCGGGCGGAAATCGGCACGACACAACCCTTGTCGAGATGTTGGCGCAGCCAGCGGTACCCTTCCCGCGCGGCAGGAAGATCCATCTTGCTCGCAAGCACGACATACGTCTGGCGGGATTTGCCCAGTGCAATCATCTGCTCATCTAGATAATCGAGGTGAAACGCGCTGACGTCGCGAGCCCGCTTCAGTGCTTGCCCCACAGACGCGGCGTCGATGACGTGGAAGACGACGCGCGCCTGCAACATCGATCTCAGCGTCTGCGCCATCGCTTTGCGGACCGCCGCGTCCTGGTGAAGCCCGTCGGCGAGACCCGCAGTATCGGTGACGCGAATGACTCTATCGGCCTTCCCGCGCGGCACCGACAAAATCAACGTTTGGAGCTCGCGCGTCTGGTGCGCGTCGCCTGAGGTGAGAATCTCTTCCGCCTCGCGGACGTTCATCCGTCGACGCTGTGTCACGCCATCGGTGCGCTCGACCAACCAATTCAATTCACGGATTCCTAGGACTCGCGCGAGCCGAAGGCAAAACGACGTCTTGCCGGCATTCGTCCTGCCGATGACCAAGCCTTCTGTACTCATCTGCTCGCCTCCTGTACGAAATCTGCCGCCTGTAGCGTCAACAGTTCCTCCCGTTTTGGGCTATTTACCTCGAATAGGCGTACAGCCTGGTGCCGTACCGCCCGTTCGACCAGATTTCGCACCCAGCGCGCGTTGCTGAATGGTTCACCACGAGGCAAGGACTGCAGCGCTTGACGAATTTGCGTGCGCAGCTTGATTTCCGCGTCCACGCTCAACCGATACTGGCGCCCCGCCACCGTGCGCTTGGCAATGTGAAAGAGCGTCTCAGCGTCGTAGTCCGGAAAGTGAATGTGAATTGGAAAGCGACTAGGGAGTCCTGGATTGGTACTTAAAAACCAATCCATCTCCGCCTCGTAGCCCGCGAGAATGACGATGAATTGGTCTTTATAATCCTCCATGCCCTTGACCAGTGTTGCAATTATTAGACCCGTGGCCGCAGGTATCCGTCGAATCAGACCAATTTAGATAAATCTCAATGGCATCGTCGTAAAGAACGACATGGTCTATCAACAAATCGGCCAGGCGCTTTTTGTCGGCGTCATCTATCCGCTGTTCCAGATATTCTGAGAAACACGCGAGCAGTTCGGTGTCACTGCCGGCTGCCTCGCGAGCGCGCTCGAACGTCGCCAATTCGCCCTCGATTTCCGCGAGTTTCGCTTGTAGGTCGTTGAGTGTGCGCTCCAGTGGATCGACTGCCTGAGCCAACTCGTGCTCGTCAATGCGACCCTTCGCGGCGAGTTGAAGCCAACGCTTGCGCTCCGTCTGACGCGCTTTCACGGCCTCCTCCACGCGCTTGCGCGACGCGACTAGCGCATCGCTGCGGCCGCCGTCCTGATGCGCCGTCCACAACTGCAAAAGAACATGTCGTCGGCGCACGAGTTGTCGCGACAGACAGCGCCAAACGTAGTCGTCGACGACGTCCTGCCGCCAGTTTCGCCCCCGACAGGCACAAACCGGTCTGCCGCTGCCGACTTCAAAAATCTTGCGACTCTTGCCTGAACATACATAGTAGTGGTAGCGCGGCTCGTTCGTGCGTTTGTCGCGCGAAGGCGCGCCAGCGACGACTGCGGCACCACAGCGTCCGCAGCGAACAAGCCCTTTCAGTAAATAGGAGGATTTTGGGGGCGCACCGCGACCGCGACGCGCGAAGCTCTGAATGCGCGTCTGCAACGCGAGGTACGTATCTTCGTCGATATACGCAGGCACGGTGACCGCCTGCCACTCGTCTGGCGGCTTGCGCACAATTTCCGTCCGGCCAGCTTTCTGGCGATACTCCGTCTTCCCATAATAAAACGTGCCCATGTACACTGGATTTTTGAGGATGCGACTGACCGTCGCTTGATACCACTTATCTCCACTTGGTGCGGGTATTCCGAGCACGGACAGTTCACGGGCCACTGCGGTTAAATTCATCTGCCGGCCATCTTTGCCGTGTAATATCCAATCGACCATCATCAAGTAGACGTCGCGTTCTCGTTCATTGACCACCAATATGTCCTGTGTCTTATCGAAATCGTATCCGTAAATCCTGCGGATTCCCGGAATCTTGCCGTTCATCACCTTGGTCCGGCGCCCGCGCCTGGAGTTCGCCAAAATTTTCGCCTTGTTGTACTGTGCAATCGCGCCTTGGATGTTGTAGAACAAAAGGGACTCTGGATTGTTCGGATCTACATCCATCTCGACGAATGCGATATCGCATCCGGCATTCCAAATGCGCTCCGTGATGGATAATTGCAACCGCAAATCGCGCGCGAGTCGGTCCGGGTGCAAGACGACAAATTTTGAAGCAATCCCCTGCTCAATCAACCAAAGCGCCCGATGCAGGGCTGGACGATTTGGATCATCCCCCATCTCACCTTGCTCCACCACCGCGATGACCTGGTCTTCGACGATGCCGTACTTCGACTGCAGAAGCGCTAACGAGCGCTCGACCTGTGATGTGAGAGAATACCCGTGCCGGGCTTGATCCTGTGTGGATACACGCGCATAGATCACAGCCTTCACGGTTTCCATCATTTCTGTGAGCTCCGCCTTGGACGGCAGAGGATGGCTTTCTGCGTCCCGCTGAATCGCCCACGTAATCATAATTGTCCTCCCGGCCAACGCACGGGCTCTGCCGGCGCTTCATCGTCCCCTGCCGCGGCCGCGCACTGAGCGTCCTTCGGTGTCGCGTCTTTGGCTGTGGCTTTGGCCAGAATGGACACCACGACGTCAGCCACCGCCAGAAGACGCGATTCCAACGTGCTGCCATCGCCCCTGTAAACCGGTTTTACGGTAAGCTGGTTCGGATTGCGTCGTCCCACTCGCCATCCCCCCAAAGGTATCGTCTCGGAGGATGTGTATGCGAAACCGACATGCGGACAAACCGCAAAAATTCGCCATAAAACGACAAAACGGGCAGACGCCGATGCGCCTACCCGTCCTATCCGATGTCCAAAGTCCATATGTACAACCGTGGACCGCGAGATTAATACATCCGCTTCACTGCCGAGAGGTGCTGGTACCAATACGATCCCGGCGCAACACTCAAATACCCCACTTTTCCGAGTCCTCCGCCACACTGAATCATCTGGTTGTTCCCAATATAGATACCCGAGTGCCCACCATCGTCAAATGTCAGAAGGTCGCCCGGTTGCATATCGGCAATGGCCACTTTCGTCCCAACGGATGTATACTGCGTCTTCGACGACGTCGAAATGATATACCCGAGCGCGTGATGATAGACGTACGCGGTGAAGTTCGAGCAGTCAAAGCCGGTTTGACCGCGGTCTTCGTTGTGATCTAACTCGTACGGCGTCCCTAGTTTACTTTCCGCAACCTTCAGAATCGCTTGGAACTTCGCATCCGCTGAGGCATCCACCGATGCAATCGGCGTAATGGCTGGATCTAATGTCACCCCTGGCGGCAGTTGCACATTTAAGGGATTCGTCGTCGTGGTGTAATAACTGTTCGCCGTGATATACCCCGATTTGCCGGACGGCGCCTCGACGTGCCACCAATACTGCGTGCTACCGGAGAGAATCGTCAATTGAGTGCCCGTCTGCTCCAGCTCAATTCGACTAGAACCGGACTTTGCCGCAGAAACGAGGTACGCGTTGTGAAGCACTTCCACGACCTGTTTCCCTGTCGTTGACGAGGCCGTACTCGTACTCGAGGTCGACGGCTTTGTCGCGGTTGACGCTACGGTTGAACTACTAGACGCTGCCGCAGACGAACTGGTCGTCGCCGTTGACGATGACGTTTCCGTGGTATAGTACGTGTTCGTCGTAATGTAGCCATCTCGCCCTTTGGCGTCTTCGACGTGATACCAATAGCTGTTGCCACCTGATAAAACCGTCAGCTTCGTTCCAGTGGTCTCCAGTGCAATTTTGGTCGATCCGCTCTTTGGCGCCGTAATCAAATACGCATTGTGTTTGATACTGACGGTCGATGCGGAATTCGTACTTGCCATGGCCACCGAAGATAGGCCGAGTGGCAATAAAGTTGCCATGGCTGCCAAACCTGAAACGACTGCTTTTGCTCTCACTATGATAGCCTCCTACGCCTCCGAGGTTAGTTGACGGGTGCGGGCAGGAGTTGCCCGTGTGCAACGCACATTAACCCCATGAAAATCGTCCCCCGTACCTGGCTAGCCAGGATTCGGCTGATATTGTTCCTCGGTGATTAGATTACCATGGAATCTATGTATCTTCTTTATAAGAATGATGGCGATGTGGGAAACATCTGGATGGACTTGGTGGCATTTAGGGGAAAACGCGGGTAGAGCTGGATGAAATGGTGGCCGGATTTTGCTGCGATGGTCGGGCTGACGTGGACGGCGGCGGATGGGATGCCTCGAAGGAACGCTGGTGGATGGCGGGATCGAGTATTCGTGTTCGCCAGCCGCGCACTGTAGCGTGGGCAGATAAGACAAGGAATCTACCCTATTTTCGGATTTTTCATAGGATCGACCGGTTTAAGACACGCCAAATACCTTATCTACTCAAAAGCTGCCCGATAACGTCGTAAAAACGGAATTTAGTGCAAATTTCATGCCTTATGTGCCGAGAAGGAAGCACGCGTGTCTTATTAAGACATGTGCGCGCACCTCAAGCACCTCAAGCACCTCAAGCACCTCAAGCACCTCAAGCACCTCAAGCACCTCAAGCACCTCAAGCACCTCAAGCACCTCAAGCACCTCAAGCACCTCAAGCACCTCAACTAGGCACCATCGTCCCCCGGACGCGCGACCGTTTCCTTGCGCCATCAGCCCCCGGGGGAGCGTCGTTCGCTGACCATTCTTCTCTTCATACAGGGGAGCCATCCCCGGCCTCACTCAGACGTCACGCTGCGAATCCGGGCAGCGAGTGTTTGCGCCGAGTGGCGAAAGTTTCGCAGTTCCGCGTCCGCGAGGGGGAGTGTCACGACTCGCTCAACCCCCTGCCGCCCGACTACACAGGGGACGCCCATGTACACGTCAGACACCCCATGATAATCGGACAACAACGTGGAAACATTCAGGACAGCGTGTTCATCATGCAAAATGGCCGCGCAAATTCTATCGAGTGCGAGCGCAATCGCGTAACTCGTATGGCCCTTCGCCATGATGATATCGTACGCCGCATCCCTGGTCTTTGCAGAGATATCTGCCTTTTGCGTACCAGGCAACTCAACAGGCACGCCGGCGACGTTCGTCGTGCTCCACACGGGCACCTCCGTATCCCCATGCTCACCAATCACATGGGCGTGTACACTGCGCGGATCAACTGCGAAGTGTTCGCCCAGTAAATGGCGAAAGCGGGCGCTGTCGAGTACGGTGCCGGATCCGATGACGCGCTGAGTCGGCCACCCAGACGTCCGCCACGCGACATAGGAGAGCACGTCGACCGGGTTGGTCGCGATGAGCAAGATCCCCGTTTCGTTGTAGCGCGTCACCTCTTGAACGATATGCTGCACAATCGTCGCGTTTCGGGCCAACAACGCCTGCCGCGTCTCACCTGGCTGTTGCGAGACACCCGCTGTGACGATCACGATATCTGCATCTTGACAGTCTCGATAATCCCCGCTCCAGACCTTTACACCACCGGCAAATGGCCGCCCGTGCTGCATGTCGAGCGCCTCACCCCTGGCCTTGTCGGTATTGTTATCCACGAGGACAATCTCCGTGGCGCGTTCGCGCAGGAACAGTGTGTAGGCAGTTGTCGATCCGACTGCCCCCGCCCCCACCACAGCAATTCTCCTCGGTTTGACGATGGTTTGCACATGTATGCCTCCTTCCTCGCATCATTCCCCATTACCCCATGGGCGCACCTACCAAAACCGCTCAGCCTCGTTCCTTGACGACGAGCGTCGAAATAGGCGAGCGGTGAACCACGCCGCTGCTGACGCTTCCCAGTAACAAGCGGTCGACAACACCATACCCGTGACTCCCCAACACGATGAGGTCGGCGTCTTCTTTCGCTGCAAACTCACAAATCACAATCGCCGGGGATCCATACTCGGAAACAAACTGAACACGCCCTTGATACGCTTCAAATTGTTCGTCAATCGCCTGCGCCAACCCCTTGGCAACCGCCTCAAAACCGGCATCTGCGACTTCCGGAACAATGCCCATCCCAGTACCGACATACTGCGGATGTATCACATACAAAGCGGTAACCGTCGACTCTGGAAACGCGTCCAGAAGTTTCATCACAGTCTTTCCTGCTGCAGTTGCACAGGTTGATCCGTCCGTAGCCCAAACGATTTTATTCATTACGATTCCTCCCCGATTTTCGTATCCCCGGCAACCAGCCGGCAAAATGGCGACGTCCCCATCGCTTACCGCTTCATTATCGAGGGAAACTCGTCATTCTATCAGACACAAATGTGCTACTTTCACGGGGGTAACTTGGACTATTTCCATGGCGCATCACAGGTCTAAAGGAACTAGTCCGGTTGCACTAGCGCGATAGACGATACCCTGGGTATGGCAACACGAGGTGTTCCGGAAAATCGTCGTGCGTGGATCATGGTGGAGGTTCGTGAATGTTCATCGAAGAGAAACACAAAAGGCAGACAAAATCTGGTGCAATCGCCAGCCGTCACTCGACGGCCGGCAGCGTCACGACAATTTCAGTCCCTTGATTGAGCACACTGTGGACATCCATGCGCCCTGCATGATCTTGTATAATCTTGTGGCACACCATCATGCCCAAGCCCGTGCCAGATTCTTTAGTCGTAAAAAACGGTTCGCCGAGTCTGGAGAGGACGTGGTCCGGTATCCCGACGCCTTCATCGGCAACGCGTATCAAAATCTCATTCGCACGGTGTCGCCGGGCCTCCACGGTCACGGTGCCACCATCCGGCATCGCCTCGATGGCGTTTTTAATCAGATTAATGAGCACTTGCTTAATCTGATTCGGCTCACACCGCACATACGGTAGATCCGGTTCGATCTCGACCTTCAGCTCAATCTCGTTTCGCTTGGCCTGACTGCTCATCAACGTGATGACCACACCTAAGATTTCCTCGAGACGCGCACTCTGAAACCGCGTCTCTTGTGGTTTCGCGAGCATCAGCAACTCGCCGACAATACCGTCCACACGCGATAGTTCGCCCAATATGGCTTGAAACTGGTCTTTGTACTCAGGGTGATCCATCGTGAAGACATTGAGCGACCACTTCATCGCTGCCAAAGGATTGCGAATTTCATGCGCGATTCCGGAAGCCATCTGTCCAATGGCATAGATTTTGTCCACTCTGCGCAGAAACGCCTCGGTCTGCTTCTTTTCCGTGATATCCTTTGCAATGACAATGAGACCGCTGCGCTCACCCGGTTTGTGATAAACCGGCACCTTGGTCAATTCAAACGTCCGAACAGAATCATCCGCCATCAAGATATCGGTCTCTAGTTGAATGGGTTTGCCCTGTCGCCACGCCTCAGCATCCGATTCGACAAAACAGCGCAGCCCCCGCTCAAAGGTATCCGGCATTGCAGCCAACTGCTCATTGGTTCGCCCTTCGTACAGCACGGTGGAGAGTTTGAAAAAGTCAATCGCTGCCTGATTGGCTTTTAGCCAACGCCCCTCCCCATCCTTAAAAATCACGATGTCCGGCATGGTCGTAACCAAGGTGTCCAATCGTTCTTCAATGAGTTTACGCTGTGTGATCTCATTGCGGAACGCGACGTATTGATACGGTTTGCCGTCTTCGTTCATGCACGGTACGATGGTCGTATCCATCCAGTAGAATGTACCGTCTTTCGCGCGGTTCTTAATTTCACCACGCCAAATCCGCCCCTGGGCAATCGTCCGCCACATGTCTCTAAAAAACGCTTTGGAATGGTAACCAGAATTAATAATGCGATGATTCTCGCCGATGAGTTCACTGTAACTATATTTTGAGATTCTGCAGAACTGCTGATTTGCGAACGTAATGTTGCCACGGACGTCGGTCACGGCGACAATCAATGCTTCATCGAGTGCATGATTGATGTCGGCAAGTTCACGCAGCGCGCTGGCAATCGGTTCGACGCCCTCCATGTCCTGCAGCATCGACGTAAGCAGTTCGAGATGATGTCGCAACAAGGCAAGCGTTCCCCTCTAAGTCGGTACCGCTACAATCGGTACCTGTCCAATGTTTTGATTACGGGCTAATCATATCACAGGAAAAGGGAATCGCTCATTACAGATTCGTGTCATTCGCCGTCGACGACAATTCCCTCTCTCAACGCATACGCTGCCGCTTCAACCCGGTTTTTAAAATGGAGTTTTTCAAGGATGTTCCGCACGTGATTGCGAACCGTATTTTCACTAATATACAGCGCTTGGGCGATATCGCGATTGCTCGCACCAGTACTCAATTGACGCAAGACATCGATTTCCCGCTCCGTGAGCGGTTGTAATTGGTGCGACGCGATGGACTGCTTCACTTGCGGGCGAGAGAACTCAGTGATGATTTGCATTGCCAGATTCCCCGGAATAACCGGCTCACCCGCGCTCACCCGCTGGACGGCGTCAATGACCGCTGCCGGTTCCGCATTTTTCAACACATATCCTGATGCGCCGGATTTGATAGCCTTAAATAGCATTTCCTCCGTATCCGAAACGGTCAGAATCAAAATTTTAATATTGGGATACGCGGCCTTAATCTGCCGAGTCGCCTCTAACCCATCCATCACAGGCATGTTAATATCCATCAACACGACATCAGGTGTCAAGTCTGCACATTTTTGTAGCGCAACATGACCGTTTTCCGCTTCTGCCACCACATCCATACCGGCCATTCGCGTTAACAAACCGCACACGCCACTGCGAAACAACTCATGATCATCTACTACCATAATGCGGATTGTCCCGCACGCGCTCCCATCCATGTTTCATATCCTCCTGTCAAACCGTCTGCCCTGCGTTAAAGGACCGGGTAATCTTTCACCGTTTCATACCGCCCGATAACTTTAAAGCATACAGTGACCATCGCGCGTTGCATATAGTTCAACCGGACCATTTTCGCGATCGTATCAGTGTCAGTATTTGTCCAATGATAAACCAAATTGCACCACCGGCCGCGATAACGCCACCGATTGTCAAGAACACGGACACAAAGCGCCCGATGCTTGAGAATCCAAAGGCTGAGAAGGACGTGATGAGTAAAGCGGATCCGACTGACGACGTGACGACTTGCGCGATGGATGACCTCTGGCATCGCGCCTGTTTCCCCAAGAGCAGTGGGAACATCGCATAACCAATCGCATAAATAAGGGTCGTTACCCAACCGAGAAACAATAAGTGGATAGCGACCAAGGACATTGGATTCAGGCCGAATACGGTCAACACGCCCAAAATACCTGCAAACGCCCACGCGATGACCCACGCTAGGCGGCTCTGCAGCGCCATCGAAATCTTCGGCTTTCCGACTGCGCCGGTTCGCTTTTTCCGCGTGCCGCGAACAAATAAAAAAGCGTACCACGCAAAGGACGCTCCAAATAGCCGCACACCCCACTCTGTCACAGCCGACGTCTGCGATAGAAGCCCGTACGCATCTAGAATGACGCCCAGTCCCCACAACCATTGCCCCAACGACACACTACGCTTTGAAATACAGGTGCACTATCCCCTGAATGGACGACGGAAGGCGCAACTGTGTAAACATCCCGAGCACCGCATAGGTCATGCCATAAATCAGCATCGACAACCATCCGTATGGATTTAACTCTCCATGTATAGCCATCAGTTCTGGGCCGAGGCGCAATGCACTGGCCAAGACCGCGCCAAGCACTGCACCCACCAGAAAATTAACCAACGCTACACCAATGAACGCCTGTGCCAGTCGCATCCCTGTCGGCCGTTTCATAACAGGGCACACACGACCATCACGGCAAACACCGCTGGGAGATAAATCAACGACAAGAAAAAGGTCTGTTTGGCCAGTCCCTCATCATCTGTTTGCCGACGCAGCAAACAAATGGTCAATCGGAGAAATACACAGCCGATGCCCGTGGCAGCAATCATGTAAAATACTTGTTCCCGAACCGCACCGACCAAAATCCAAGATGCCATGACCATGAGCGCGGTATAGATGACCATCTGCCGCTTCGTCGTACGGGCACCGCGAACCACTGGCATCATCGGGATTCCAGCGCGTGCATAATCTTCGTTCTTGTACAATGCGAGCGCCCAAAAATGAGCCGGTGTCCACAAAAAGATGACGGCGAACATCGCCCATGCCGCGAAACTCTGATGCCCGGTTACCGCGGCCCAACCGACAAGTGGCGGAAAAGCGCCAGCCCCACCGCCAATGACGATGTTTTGTGGCGTTTTGCGTTTGAGCCACATGGTGTAAATCACGGCGTAATACAGATACCCTGCCATGGATAAACTGGTCGCTAGTAAATTGCACCAAAGCGCGAGTACGACACAAGACAACGCGCCTAAGCCGACCCCTATCGCCAATGCGTGCCACGGTTTCACCAGTCCTGAAGGAATCGGGCGATTCGCCGTTCGGTGCATCACTGCGTCAATATCGCGGTCATACCACATATTGAGGGCGGCCCCGCCGCCGGAAGATAGCGCTAATCCCCCCAGCCCAACGAGCGTGGTGCGCAAATCGGGAATCCCCGCTTGCGCAACCACCATCGCACAATAGGCTGTAAACAAGAGAAACAGCATAATTCGCGGCTTCGTCAAAGCAATATAGGCTTTGGCCACCGCCCTTACGTCTGGGTATCCGAACACCTCAGACTTGCCAGTCACCGACGGTTGCTTTGCGAAACCCATGCCCGATTCCACCTTTCCCCCACACAATCATTCAGTAACTCACATTGGTGCCAAAAGCCATAATCCAGACGGACATCAAGGCGACAGCGAATGTAAAAATCAGTCCAAGCAACAATAGCACCGAGTGAAACGGAGGTCCGTCTCCCTCCGTGATGTGCATAAAGAAAAACAACTGGACAAAAATTTGCAGTGCGCCAAGGATGGTCAAAAGGACAATCAATGGACCGACATTCATGCTGTGCGTAAGCGCCAGCACGAACGAAATCGCAGTCAGGACAAGCGATAAAAGATACCCAAGAATGTATAACTTGGGCGAATGCGACTTGTGCGTACCCCCCGTTCGAACCGTTGACATATCACATCACCACCCCAGACAAATACACGATTGTGAAGATAAAGACCCACACAACATCTAAGAAGTGCCAGTATAAGTTGACGATGAACAACTTGCGCGCGGTCTTTTGGTTGAGACCGCGGCGGGCAATCTGAATTAACGTCAGAACCATCCAAACAATGCCGATGCTCACGTGACTCCCGTGCGTCCCGACCAGCGTGAAGAATGCCGACAGAAACGCGCTGCGCTGCATCGTCGCCCCAATTGCGACATCTGCTGCAAATTCCTGAACTTCCAGTCCGATAAAGGCAAGGCCGAGAAGAATCGTCAACGTCAGCCAGGCCATGACCTGTTTGCGTTTGCCAAGTCGCATGGCGAGCGTCGACAAACCGCCCGTGAAGCTACTGGTCAGCAGAATGAACGTCTCTGCAGTAAAGCCAGGGATATCGAACAGATGGTGGGCGGTTGGACCACCATCTGTATGTGTGCGCAAGACCAGATACGTCGCAAACAAACAGCCAAAAAGCAACATATCCGTAGCCATGAATATCCAGAAGCCCGTAATTTTCACGGATTCATGTGGATTTTGATACTCCAATGGCGTGTCTGTATCTGCATGAGCCGTAACGGCATGTTGTAACGCGGACATCTTACAACCTCCCCAATGCACTTTCGGTCTCGCGAACTTCTTCCGCCGGAATCACATACTCATCTTGGTCTTCCAACGCGCGCAGAATCATGCACAACGCAACACCGGCCAAGCCGATGACCGCAAGGATATACCAGTTGAAGACGAAGCCAAATCCAGCGACGAAGAATGCGAGCCCCATGATAAATGGGCGACCCGAGTTTTTCGGCATGTGAATCTCCTTGATGTCCTCCGTGGAAGTGGTAAGCAAATCCGTCGTTCCCCGCTGTTTTGCCGCCCACCAGACATCCCGTTCGGTAATCGTCGGAATGACGGCGAAATTGTAGTGCGGAACAGGTGACGGCAAGGACCACTCGAGCGTCCTAGCATCCCATGGATCCCCCGTCGTATCCCGCTCCATGTGGAACAGGCTGTAGAGGACCTGCCAAACGATGAACAGGAATCCGACGCCCATCAGGTAAGCACCAATGGTGGATACAAAGTTGAGCGACCCCCAACCCATATCTGTCGGGTACGTGTACATCCGGCGTTGCATACCTTCGAAGCCAAGTGCGTACTGCGGCAAGAAGCAAATGTAGAACCCAATGTTGAAAATCCAGAACGCCCATTTACCCAACCGTTCGTTGAGCCGGAACCCAAACATCTTCGGCCACCAGTAATACATCCCCGCGAGCATGCCGTTGACCACACCACCAATGAGCATTTGGTGGAAGTGGGCTATGAGGAAGTAACTGTTGTGATACTGGTAATCCCCAGGGGCAGCAGCGAGCATAATGCCCGTCGCGCCGCCGATAGCGAAGTTCGGGATGAATCCGAGCGTCCACAACATCGGCAAAGTTACACGGATACGGCCGCGGAACATCGTAAAGAGCCAGTTGAACACCTTCACACCCGTTGGAATACCAACGGCCATGGAAGCGACGGCGAAGAACGTATTGACGTCGGCGCCAGCGCCCATCGTGAAAAAGTGGTGCGCCCACACGAAGTAGCTGATGACCGTGATCAACATGAGAGACGCGACCATCGACGAATAGCCAAAAATGCGCTTGCGCGTAAATGTGGCAACCACTTCTGAGTAGACGCCGAAGGCGGGCAACACGACGATATACACCTCAGGGTGACCCCAGACCCAGAACAAGTTGATGAACATCATCGGATTTCCGCCGTGCATCATCGTGAAGAAGTGTGTACCAACCACTCTGTCAAGCATTAACAGCGCCAATGACACAGACAGTGCAGGGAAGGCAAAAATAATGATGAGACAGGAACCGAGCGTCGACCACGTGAACAGTGGCATCCGCATCAATTTCATGCCAGGAGCCCGCATCTTGAGGATGGTCGCGATAAAGTTAATCCCTGTCGCGATACTCCCGATACCCGAAATCTGGACGCCGAGCAGGTAGTAGTTCTCCCCTGGACCGGGATCGAACCCGAGTTCCGTCAGTGGTGGGTAACTGGTCCAGCCAGCATCCGGCGACCCACCGAACACGAATGACAGATTAAAGAGCATTGCGCCAAAGAAGAACAACCAAAAACTAATTGCGTTCAGATACGGAAACGCGACATCGCGCGCTCCAATTTGCAACGGCACCACGATATTGAATAGCGCAAAGAGAAACGGCATCGCCATAAACAAAATCATGATGGTTCCGTGCGTCGTAAAGATTTGATCATAGTGTTCCGCATCAAGAAAGTGTTCGCCCGGCTGCGCCAACTGTGTGCGCAGCAGTAGGGCATCCACCCCGCCACGGAAAAACATCAACAGCGCCGCGATTAAGTACATAATCCCAATCTTTTTGTGATCAACTGTCGTCAACCAGTTATCCCACAGCCAGCGCCATTTCTTCAAATACGTGAGCGCTCCAACGATGCCAACCACCACGAGGACAATCAGCGCGTCGGAAATCCAAATCAAATACCCCTCATTCCACATGAGATAAGTATCTGCAAAATGCTTGAGCGCAGTAGGCACGAGGCATCTCTCCTTCCTCTTTGAACGGTTTACTTCGCGTCTTTCTGGTCCTGATTCATACCAGCCATGCCAGACATCGCACCGTTTGTCGGTGTCGCGACGGTACTCGAATTGCTGGGCATCGCGTTTTGCATGTACTGGCCACCCTCGGCCCAAATCGTGTCATTAAACAAATTGGGCGGGAAAGACGAATAGGAAATTTTCCCCACCGTGCTCGGTTGTTTCAATTTCTGATACATTGCCTTCGTCAAGGCGGGTGACGCAGCTTTCACTTGGCTAACCCACTGATTAAATTGAGACTGGGACGTCGCAATGACGCTAAACGACATATCGGCAAACCCTTTGCCCGTAAAGTTCGCGCCATGACCGTAATATGTACCGCCCTTATCTGCTTCAAGCCAAAGCCGCGTCGCCATCCCTGGCATGGTGTACTCTTGTCCACCGAGACTGGGAATCCAAAATGAATTCATCGGGGCATCGGATGTCAATTCGAAATTGACCGGGACACCCGTCGGGATTTCGACGTAATTCACGGTCGCCACTTTTTGGCCGGGGTACTGAAACAGCCATTTCCAATCAAGCGATGTCACGTAAATCGTGATTGGCTTGGCATCCTTTTGTGGCGGCTGCGTTAAAGCAAATGTGACCTTTCCTGTGTACGCGCCGAGAATCGCGATAATCAGAATCGGAATGCCCCACCAGACAAACTCCAGTTTCTTGCTCTCTGACCACTCCGGTGTGTAGCGCGCTTTGTTCCCTGGCTTATCGCGATACCGCCAAACGATGACAGCAAGTAAAACAAGCGTCGGTACAATCACAATTAGCGTTAAGATAGCAGACCACTCAATTACGTGTAGTTCCTTTTGCGCAACAGGTCCAGCGGGATTTAAGACAAAATACTTGGACCCACAGCCGGTAGCGAACAAGATGCTGGTTCCGGCAACCAAGAATACGCTGCGCAAACGACGCCACAGCTGTCCGCTCATATGTGCACTCCCCTTTCCCGAAGACGTCCTGCGTCAGCCGCATCGCCCTACCCCTGAAGCGGTGCGGCTTTTCGCTAGACGGTCAACAACCATATCGTAGCGGTGTCGAAATCGAGCAGGCAGACACAAAACGCCCATTTCAACTAGTCAATCCATACCGCCTGTCATGTAGTCCGGAAAGACTATCGACAAAAATAGACAGAATCATGCGCACTCGTCGAATCATCCCGCGCTTATGACAAACACGCTCTACTGGCTGGTGGCTGGACGTGGCGGATGACGGGACAAGACTTCGGAGGCGTTAAAAAAAAGAGCCGCATCGCTGCGACTCAAACGGCAGTGCAAGGAGGTACCTTAGGGAGGTAACCTTGCTGGAGACTACGGGATTATTGTGGCATGCTTCGGGGATTCGGGATATAGCACAGTCGGGGCATTTTCACTAGTCCGCAATGACGGTTGGCAGTTAGTCCGTTGGGATGAGTCCCCCCTGTCGTCCAATCGGACATGCAGATGGCATCCACTCTTATATTTTCAACGCTGGTCTTAACCAGGCAGTCAATTGCTTCGCGGCCAAAGTCCTTTTCACCGCCTCGCGCAAGGGAGTACGCCTCGTCGATAAACAGCACACCGCCGAGCGCCTTTTTAATCAAATCCCGCGTTTTTTGAGCGGTGTGACCGATATACTCGCCAACCAAGTCAGCCCGCTCGACCTCCACCAGGTGCCCTTGTGAAAGTAAGCCGCACTCGTGAAACAACCGCGCGAGAATGCGTGCAACAGTCGTCTTGCCAGTGCCTGGGTTGCCTAGAAACACCATGTGCAAGACAATGGGATCGGCCTTCAAATGGTGCCGCATTCGCGCCTGCTGTACGAACACATACGCGAAGATCTCGCGAACGACCCGCTTCACTTCATCTAATCCCACGAGTTCATCCAGTTCGGTCAACAGGCCCAACAACCTTGATTTGTCCACTTCCGACCGGCCCTGCGACGGGTTCGCGTGCTGCCCCGAGAGTTGTTGAAGCGCTTCTGATAAAGCGATTTGCCCTTGTTCGTAATCCTGAATAATCTGCTGCGACAACTTGGTTGAGTTTATCGGTTTGCGCTGGTTTCGGTTGCTCGGTTTCATATGACCACCTCTTCGTTTGACGTGTTTGCCCGAGCGGACCAACACCTCAACCTATGCAGAGGCGCAAATATGGGTGATGGCCCAGAACAAAATGAAACACCCTGGGCCCGCCCCAGGGTGTTTCATACACGATCACGATTCAAGCGCGGCCGCGTTTCCTTCGGAGAATATCTGGAACGCCGCCTAACCGATTACTCGGCCAACGCACGAGTATGTCGGTCATGCCGTTTTTCCACTTAAATGGAATCAGCGGCCACAAGTATGGTTTGCCAAATGTCTTCGTGGTAGCCAAGACAATGAACCAGATGACAATCGACACAACAAAGCCAATTGCGCCTAATACGGCTGTCCAACCTAAAATCCAGAACCGCGCCATTTGGTTGGCACTGCCTAGTTCATAGGACGATGTCGCGTATTGCGCCATCATGACAAACCCCATGTAGACCAATACCTCAGGTTGCAGTAACTGAATCGTCGTGGCGAATTGACCAAACAGCAAGGCCGCCACGATACCGACTGCTGACGCCATCACGGTCGGGATATTGATGACCGCGAGCCGTAGGATATCGAGTGCCACTTCCGCGACGATTAATTGTGCCCACAGCGGCAGAGGATCATGTCGATTCGCGAGAAAAAAAGCGCCCCACTTTGGCACCCAGTGCGGATGCGCGTTGACGGCAAGGAATAACCCCGGCAAAAAGATGCTCATAAACACCGCAAACGCAATCAGCCAACGCAGATAAGTCCCAATCATGGGATATGAGTGGTATTCCTGCGGATGTTGCATATGCTGCCAAAACGTCGTCGGCGCGATGATGACCTCTGGCGTGTTATCCACCACAATCACGACATGTCCTTCAATCAAAGCCGTACTCGCCACATCCGGTCGCTCAGTGTAGCGCGCAATCGGATATGGATTCCACTTGACTTTCCCAATGTAGTCGATGACTTGTTGCTCGCCCATGACGAGCGCGCCCGTGTCAATGGACTGCAGCTTCTGCCGCACCTCCTTGACCAGATCTTCATCGACAACATCCTTCAAATATAGAAGGGATACGTCGTTCTGACCGCGATCGCCAATTTGCATCAACTCTACCCGCAACCTCGGATCGCGCAAGCGACGCCGAATCATACTGGTGTTCATCAACATCGTCTCGGTAAATCCATCTTGACTCCCGCGCGCGGCCCGTTCTATGGTCGGTTGCGTGATGCTTCGCATCGGATAAATACGGGTGTCAATCATGACGGCTTTATCGTACCCGTCGATGAAAATCATGAGTGGGCCAGACAAGATAAAACGCACCGCATCTGTCATCTTGTCAAACACCTGAACCTGAACGAACGACACGTTCGTATTCAGGTAAGCGACCAATTGCTCGAGTGTGTAATCTTCGTTCTCGTGCTTTTTCTCGAACGCTTCAATCGTCGCCTGGACGTTCTCAAGAATCATGACCACGTTCATCGTCAAGAAGAATCCGTTGGCCACGTACGACATCATGTTGAGTCGTCCGAATTTAAACGGCTTTGCGATGACATCCCATGTGGTTCCTACGCCCAGGAGGTTGTTGAGGTACGTGACGTTGTCCTCTAGTTTCGAGCTGATGGCCTGGTCTTTCACCTCTGGAACCTGTTTGAGCATCATGAATCCCTCCCGAACCGCTATCCTCTTTACTTCTTCCCCAACCGTTTCCAAACCATGCACAGACGATCCATCTCACGCACCCTTCTGCACTTCTTGTGGCAAAGGATCATCGCGCAGCAAAACAGGGAAGCCGCGGCGGCTTCCCTGTCGAGCGCATGCTACTTGTTTCGTTGTCCATTCGTTATCCAGTGCTGAATTCATCCGTTCTGTCAGGGCATTTACGTCTCCAACGGTTGTGCATTCCCATACACCGGGATTGGGCCGCAACGAGGATTCGCCCATCGTACTGCATTGACTATCACCCTTTGAATCTGTTCATGATGATACGTCGGATGCGTTTCATGCCCCGGTCGGAAATAAAAAATCTTACCGCGGCCGCGGCGGAAGGTGCATCCACTGCGGAACACCTCGCCACCTTTAAACCAGGACACAAACACGACTTCATCGGGCGTTGGAATGTCGAAATGTTCTCCGTACATCTCCTCATGCTCTAGCTCAACAAACTCACCGATTCCATCGACAATCGGATGGCTGGGACTCACCACCCACAACCGTTCATTTTCACCGGATTCGCGCCACTTCAAATCACATGATGTGCCCATCAAGCGCTTAAATACTTTGGAGAAATGCCCCGAATGCAGAACAATCAAACCCATGCCATGTAAAACACGCTCAACTACTTTTGCGACAATCGCGTCATCGACTTCCTGATGAGCCATGTGTCCCCACCAAATCAACACATCCGTTGAATTCAGCACATCGTCCGTCAAGCCATGCTCGGGCTCATCCAAAGTCGCGGTGCGAACATCAAATCCATTGTCACGAAGCGGTTTTGCCAGTGCGTTGTGAATACCATTCGGATAAATCTGCCGGACCGCTTCGCTATTCAATTCATGACGATACTCATTCCAGACTGTCACGCGAATCGCCGTACGCATCATTCATCACCCTTTGACTGCGCCTTGTGTCAACCCTGAAACAATCCACTTTCTAAAGATGACAACGAGAACCATAATTGGCACGATAGAGACCACTGAGCCAGCAAAGATGGTGCCGTAAGGCACATTGAACTGCCCGCTGAAGAGCGCGATACCGACAGGAATGGTCCGCATGGAATTGGAAGAGTTAAATACCAAGGCCATGAAAAACTCTGTCCACGCAGCAACAAAGGTAAACACCGCAGCGGAAAACAACCCCGGGCGTGTAAGCGGCAGAAAAATTTTATAATACGCCTGAAATACGGATGAGCCGTCAATCTTCGCAGACTCAAATAGAGCACCTGGAACCTGGAGAAAGTAGTTCCTAAGAATCCATATGGAAAACGGCAAGTTAAATGCCGTATATGGAATCACCAACGCTTGATACGAGTTCAGCCATCCAACATCCCTTAGCAGCACATACAGTGGAGTGATTACGGCAATCGGTGGGAACACCGAAATGATCAACAAAAAGATTAAGATAGGTTTTTTCCACGGAATGGGCAGGCGTGCAATGGCAAACCCGGCCATGCTTGCAAAAAACAAGACGAAGAAGGTGGTCAGCACAGCCACAATCACACTGTTCACCATGTAGTGGCCAAATCCATATTGCACAAACGCCTCTCGATAATGGGCAAATGTCGGATTCGTCGGCCAATACTGTGGCGGATACGCGCTAATTTCTTTATCCTGTTTAAATGACGTGATAAACATCCAATAAAATGGAAATAGAATCGCGAGTAAAAACGCAATTAATACAACATAACCGAGAACTTTTTGCCATCGCGGTTGAATCATGCTGCTTCCTCCTCCACCATGGAACGGAAGCCAGACAGGAATATCAGGCAGGCCAACAAAATCAAAATCACGGTACTCACCGCAACCGCTGCCCCGACTCCGAAGTGCAAATCTTCAAATAAGGTACGGTATCCGAGAATGGCCAGTGATTCCGTCGCCGTGCCAGGACCTCCTTGTGTGAGCACAAACGGTAAATCGAACACCCCGAACGCTTGTAAAATTCGAAACAACCCAGCAAGTGCAATACTGCCGCGAAGCAACGGAAATGTCACTTTCCAAAACAATTGCCAACTGTTTGCTCCATCGATACGAGCTGCTTCATAGTAGTCTTGTGCAATCATTTGCAATCCACTAAGCAAAATAATCACGACAAACGGCGTCGTCTTCCAAATATCAGCGACCATCATCGCAATCACCGCGCTGGTGTTCTGACCAAGCCATGTCACGGGCTGCCCAATCAGATGCAGGCCTGCTGCGACAGCATTCAACACCCCATACACGCCGTTGTAGATGTAATCCCACATTTGTGCTGAAATGACCGTGATTAGCGCCCAGGGAATGAGCATGATGCTGATGGAGAGCCCCTGCAGTTTTTTGACGTTGTTTATCGCCAAGGCAATCAGTAACCCGAAAAAGAGCTCTACAAAAACCGTAACGATCGCATAGTACACGGTAAACCAGGCACTATGCCAAAACACAGGGCTGCCAAAAACGGTTTTATAGTTGTTGATTCCGTTTGACTGGAACTCAAATCCGTTTGTCGTCAAGTTAATATTGTTGAAACTCATGATAATGGAGTAGACAATTGGAAAAATGGTGACCGCCAACATCACGATTCCCGCTGGAGCCAGTAATCCAAATCCGGCTCTTCTATCCGCCATTTTTAAGTTGCGGCGCCGTTTTGAGCCTTGAGTTTGTTCTGCCGATAACACCGACATAGTTTCACCTCACAAACGTTCGACGGGAACATGAACCTCCCCCTGCCGCCACGAAGTCTATAACCCAGCTGAGCTATTCAGCGCACTGTTGACCTGGCTGTTTGCGTTATTCAAAGCAGACTTGACACTCGCACTGCCCGACAACGCCTGGTTGATATTGTTGTAAATCGCCTGTGAGACCTTTGGATAATTTGGCGTCTGTGTTGGACGTGAGATATATTTAACGTTCGGTATAATGGAGAATATGGGGCTGACTGACTTTAACGAAGGATCGTCAGCGACCGCCTTGTTCGTCGGAATCTCGGAGTAGTTCTTGGCGAGAATCGACTGAGCTTGCTGCCCCGTCATCCAGTCGATAAACTGCAAATCCGCCTTCAGGTTCTTGCTGTGTGGATTGATGTAGAGATCCCAACCGCCGACGCAACTGTAACCCGAGCCACTTTGCCCCTCAAATGTCGGCAACGCGACCACGCCCACTTTGCCCACTACCTTGGAATCCGCCGAATTCTGCGAGTCGCTCCAAGCATAGGACCAGTTGCGAAGGAATACGGAATCTCCTTGGTCAAACACGTTTTCCGCGTCGGCTTCCTGGAATGTGTCCTCCGCCTTCGGCGAGACGCCGCTGGTAATCAAGCTTCGCATGAAGCTCAGTGCCTTATTTGCTGCAGAACTCGTCAGTTGTGCCTGATTGCCGTTTAGGACCTGCCCCCCGGCATCCGCAAGATATTCGATAAAATTACAGGTTGCCCCTTCATAATCACCGCCCTGCCAGACAAAACCGTACTTCGCCCCGCCAGCTTTCTGAATTGCCTCGGCGTCAGATTTCACTTGCTCCCAAGTCGTCGGCACCGGGAGATTGTATTTTTTCAACAAATCTTTGCGGTAGAACAAAAACGCCGTATCCACGAAAAACGGAACCGCATATACCTTTCCATCGTAAGTTGCACCTTCTATTAATCCATTGGAAAACCGATTAAAAAACGATTTTGGCAATACATCACTCAACGGCTGGGCTAATTGCGCATTGCCAAATTGCGCAGGCCAAACTACGTCACCCATATAAACATCCGGTTGCGATGAACCACCGCTTATCGTCGTCGTCAAACTGCTCCTATCCGTGTCTGTATCCGCTGGCTGCGACTGCAGCGTAACATGGATGTTCGGATATTGTTTCTCAAATTCTGCAATCAACTTTTTCCGGAGGCCTGTATGCGTAATGGGCGCCGCAGCCCAGACAATATTACCCGAAGCGTTCGAATAATCGACCGCTTGACTGCCGCCGCTACCACTTGTGCTAGACGAGTTCGATCCCGCTGTCACAGCGTTCCCAGCGTTATTCGCGGAACCGCACCCAGCGACCAGTGCTGCTATCGATGCGCTCAAAGTAATGGTTGCAGCAATCTTCTTCACAGTGACGCTCATCTAAGAACCCCCTATGATCTACAAGTTTTTCATACCAATGTACGAACAGACTCACGTTCGACGAAGCGGTGCGGCAAAAAGTAGGTGCCTGTTTCAGTAGGGGTGATGACTCGCCCGAGCGCGCCCATTAACCAATGCACGCTTTGTGCGCCAATCTCTGAAAACGGTTGCGCGACAGTTGTCAAACGAGGCACCACCATTCGAGCGACTTTCACATCGTCAAATCCGACAATAGACATGTCGTCGGGCACCCGTAAGCCGTTGTCATATAGACACCGCATGGCTCCTAAGGCCATTTCATCGCTCGCGGAAAACACAGCAGTCAGTTGTAAGTCAGCCTGTTTTTCCAACAGGCGTTGCATGGCTCTGTATCCATCATCAAACGAAAACTCTCCCGTTTGAACAGCCTGTGAATCAAATGGAAGGCCAAAATGTTTCAGGCCCGACTCATAACCCTGTAAACGCTGTTGCCATGGCGTATCAGGAACCTTCCCTGCAATCATGCCGATCCGACGATGCCCACGGCTCACCAAATAGGAAACAACATCAAATCCCGCCCGGACGTTGTCGATATCAAAAGACGGAATCGGTGTTTTCGCGCCGTTGGGTGCCAGTACCAGAACAACCGGAAGCCCTAGGCGTTGAATGACCGGGTCGAAATCTTCTGTAATCATCTTGCTGGTAAAAATAATGCCGTCCACCTGATGCTGTCCAAGAAAATAAAACCCTTCCATCGCCCGTTCGGGAGAATTCTCGGAGTCGAATACTAAAACCCGCATGTTGTGACTCTGGCTTGCCTCGCGAATCCCCTGATATAATTCATTGAAGAAAAAATCGGTGATTCCAGCCGGAACAATTAACCCCAACGTATCCGTTTGGCGTGATGACAGACCGCGAGCGATTGCATTCGGTTTAAAATCTAGTTCTTTCATTGCCGCTTGTACGCGCCGACGCGTCTCTTTCTCAACTAAATTCGGCTTATTTAGCACACGCGACACCGTAGCAGCGGACACGCCGGCCCTTTTGGCAACCTCGCGAATGGTCACCCGCACTCGATTACACCCCCCTTGAAAATGTTTCGTAAAGCGCTTTCATGAAACTTCTATCGATACAGAATATGCGTTTAGGGTGTTTTCATTGTCAAAAACGACGCGCATTCTGAAAAAAATCAGAACCCTTCTCCTCCATGAGCGATTATCCTGTTCGCCATAACCCTACACCCCTGCCGCGCAATCAAAAATGGGCCCACCTCAAAGGTGGACCCATTTCATCCATGCTTATATCGAACGATAATTCTCTGATGGTGGGCGTTGACGGGCTCGAACCGCCGACCCTCTGCTTGTAAGGCAGATGCTCTCCCAACTGAGCTAAACGCCCACAACTGGAGCTCCCAACCAGGCTTGAACTGGTGACCTCATCCTTACCATGGATGCGCTCTGCCAACTGAGCTATGGGAGCAGATTGGCTCCCCGAGTAGGATTCGAACCTACGACCCTCCGATTAACAGTCGGATGCTCTACCGCTGAGCTATCGAGGAATGTGGTGGAGGTAGACGGATTCGAACCGACGACCCCCTGCTTGCAAGGCAGGTGCTCTCCCAGCTGAGCTATACCCCCACGGGTGGTTTGGAACAATGGCAGGGGCGGCAGGACTTGAACCCACGACATGCGGTTTTGGAGACCGCCGTTCTACCAGCTGAACTACGCCCCTATGTCATTGGTGGAGGGGGAAGGATTCGAACCTTCGAAGCTTTCGCAACGGATTTACAGTCCGCCCCATTTGGCCACTTTGGTACCCCTCCGGATTGGAGCCAGCGACAGGAATCGAACCTGCGACCTACTGATTACAAGTCAGTTGCTCTACCTGCTGAGCTACGCTGGCACTTGCGGCGACAGGTCTTAAGGTAACACATTCAATGCTGGCGTGTCAATGCAAAATTTGCATATACACCCTCTGTGCATGAAAAGTCCTCCAAGATGTGTTCCCGTCGCCCAATCCGGCTGGCGTTACGCTTGCTCGTCAGCGTCGGTCGACGCAGCTTCGGCTGCAAGATTCACCTGACGCATCGGGATAAACGTGGAAATGGCGTGCTTGTAGATCATCTGCTGTTTGCCCTCCGCCTCGACGACGATGGTAAAATTGTCGAACGCGCGGACGACACCGCGAATTTGAAAGCCATTCACAAGATATACAATGACCGGTATCCGATCCTTGCGCACTTGATTCAAAAATGTGTCTTGGATATTAATTTGCTGCTTGCTCATCGACCGATTGTCACACTCCCATTTTACGCCTGTTCCTATTTATTCGTGGCCAACCTGGTTTTTTCCTTCCACAAAATCGTGGATTGTACGCCACATTCTCGCCGCTTCGCCCGCCGCGAACTGTCCATCTACCGTCCGCTCGAACCACTGAATGCGCGCATCCCGACGAAACCACGACAATTGTCGTTTGACAAAACGGCGCGTGTTCTGTTTAATGGCGGCAATCGTCTCCTCCAGGGAGCACTCGCCGCGAAAATACTGGACAAATTCCTTATAGCCAATCGCTTGCAACGAAGTATCCTCCGCTGTGGCACCAGCTTGCAGCAAGCGTTTTACTTCGTCCTCCAGCCCCGCCTCAATCATCTTGTCAATGCGCAGCTCAACCCGCTCATAAAGTGCTTGGCGCTCCATCCACAGGCCAATGAGCAACACGTTGTAACGCCCCGACTTTTCGGTGAAATCGTAGCCCTGCGAGAGCGGGCGGCCACTCGTCTCAGCCACTTCGAGCGCGCGAATGACTCGTTTCACGTCGTTTGGATGCAGGCGGTTTGCCGACGCTTCATCGACTTCGCGCAGCGCGCGATGCAGCGCCTCCACGCCGTGTTGCTCGACGTAATTCTGCCAACGCTGGCGGACCTCAGAGGTCTCTGGTTTTTCTGCGAAGGTCAAATCATCCGTAATCGCGCGGATGTAGAGCCCTGTCCCCCCGCAGACAACCGGTAGTTTTCCCCGATTGCAAAGCGCTTCAATAACCTCGTCTGCCGCACGCTTCCAGGCCGCGACCGTATACGACTCGGTGGGGTCAACGACATCGAGCAAGTGATGAGGAACACCCCGCTGTTCCGCTCGGGACAATTTGGCCGTGCCTATATCCATTCCCCGATATACCTGCATCGAGTCAGCCGAAATCACCTCGCCACCGTAGCGAAGTGCAATGTCAACGGCGACGTCGCTCTTCCCCACAGCTGTAGGTCCCACCACACAAATGACGGACTGCTTGGTCATGATTGTTTTCTCCACACTCCGTAGGCTATTTTTCTACGCGGCGAATCGGGCGTCAGCCCGTGACGCAAAAACACGCCAGATCCCGGGCGCTCTTTGATCACGACGCACCTGCGCGCGACGCGCTTGGCCTCGTCTACGGCTTCGTCCGACAGCGCAGTGTGAACGGCGAAAGCGCGCAGCGGGGCCATCGACGAGGACGCTTCTGCCGGCATACGAAACATCGGATCAAAATACACGGCGTCAACACTATCCGCCGGCTGCGCTTTGAGCCAATCCACATGGGATGCAAAGTGAATCTCGATTTGCCGCAGCAACTCTGTGGCTCGAGGATACGCATTCGCACCAAATTCTCGGACGGCCATGAGGACGCCATACAGATAAGGGCTCGCTTCGAGGCCAATCACCCGTCCAGTTGACCCAACCTGATGCGCGAAGACCAAAGCGTCGGAGGCAAGCCCCACTGTCGCGTCGACCACGACGTCGCCAATCTCCAGACCCATCACCGTTAACAGTCGATCCGTCTCGCCCCGCCGCAACCGTTCCATCCGCTGCGCCCCCATGCTCGGGTGGAAAAAAAGCGGTGTCGGCGCCGTTCGATGCCGCAACGTCACAGGATCGTCTGCGACGATTAACACATCGACGCCGCACTGCTGAAACATCTGCTCCAGGCCCGTGTCGCCACGCGGCACGTATGGAACGCCGAAACGCTCGGCTAAGGTCTTCGCCAAATCCGCTTGGCGCAATGTGCCATTGCGCGGTGTCGTCGCGACAGCAGACGACAAACACTTCACGTACGACGTGTCAGACAATGCGCTTAAACTCCTTCTCCAGTTGCTTGCCTGTCCACTGTAAAAAGACAGGGCGGCCGTGTGGGCAGTGAAACGGGTCATCTGCCTTCGTCAGCGCGTGGCACAACGCCTCCAATTCCTCCTGTGACAAGTGCCAGTTCGCCTTCACCGCCGCTTTACAAGCGCGCGTCGCGACGACGTCGTACATCGTCTGAAAAAAGTCGTCGCGCGCCAAGTCCGAATTCGGCAGCGCCTCGAGTGTCGCCTCCGCGAGCGCGTGCACATCGAGTCCTTCCCAGACATCTGGCACGGTGCGAATCACCACGTCGTAACCGCCGAAGGGTTCCACCGTCAGGCCGAGCTCCGCCAGTTGCTCCGCCATCTTCGTAACGCGCGTGTAGGTCGTCGGCGGCAGCGTCAATTGAATCGGGGCGAGCAGCGGCATGGCATGCACCTGTCCGCTCGCCAGGCGTTTGTAGAAATCCTCAAAGAGAATTCGTTCGTGGGCCGCGTGTTGATCGATAATATACAGAGATTCACCATCGTCGGCCAAGACATACATACCAAGCGCCTGGCCAATCGGGCGCAGGTGCCAATTTTGTTTGCGCGCCTGCGGTGGTATATCCATTACCATATCCATGGCCATGTCCGCATCGACTGTGTCCATCGATTGTACGGAGACGACATCCCGCTCTTCACCAACGTGCGCATCGCGCTGGCGCACACCTTCGGACGTCCCACTTGCGTACATCGCGCCCAATTCGCGCAGCGAAGGTTGCTGCGCGCGCGCACCCGCCGGATAATTCGGGCGCCCTGACGACGCATGACCACCTGTATTGCGTGCGCCCCGTGCTGCGCCCGCCTCAGCAGTTCCATCAAAACGCTGTGGCGCACCCGCTTCATCCTGCGCCGGATTGTAGTCGAGCGCCAGTGGCTGCACCTCAGTCACTTGCCGCGCGGTCGTACGCTGAGGTGTGGGCGCCAAAAGCGTGTCATCCAAGGCCTTCGCCACCGCACGCGCGACCGTGCGACAAACGTCCGCCTCCTCGCTGAAGCGCACCTCAGCCTTGTGTGGGTGGACGTTGACGTCGACCAACGTCGGATCCATCTCGAGAGAAATACTGTATATCGGCTGTTTCCCAATCATCAGCCGATTCTTGTAGCCTTGAATGACCGCCTGGTGAATCGCGAGATTGCGGACGGGACGGCCGTTGACAAACAAGTGCGCACCAGATCTCGAGGTACGCCCTTGCGTTGGTCGGCCAACCAAGCCCGTGACCTTGTAATCGGGCGTCGTCTCGTTGACCTCGAGCAATTGCTTCGCTTCGCCAACGCCGTACAGAGACGCGAGCACCGCACGAATGTCACCGTTGCCCGGCGTTTGAAACAACACGTGGTGCTCCGTCTGACAGGTAAAAGCCACATCTGGGCGAGATAAAGCCGCCTTCTGGACGACCTCCACCGACTTTGCCTGTTCCGTTTGCACAGTGCGCAAGTATTTTAGACGCGCGGGCGTGTTATAAAAGAGATCGGTCACCTCAATGCGCGTGCCGTACGTGGCGCCAACGTGTTCCACGGGCGCCATCTCACCGCCCTCCACGCGAACCAACACGCCATATTCGCTCGTGCGCGTGCGCGTTGTGAGTGTCACGCGGGAAACGGCGGCAATGGACGCCAAGGCTTCCCCGCGAAAGCCGAGGGTCCGGATGCGCGTGAGATCGTGCTCATCATACACTTTGCTCGTCGCATGGCGGGCGAACGCCAGCGTCGCGTCCGACTCGTCCATGCCGACGCCATCGTCTTGCACGACTAACTCGGCAATACCACCTTCCCGCAAGCTGACGGTGATGTGCTTGGCACCCGCGTCAAGGCTGTTCTCAATCAATTCCTTGACACACGACGCAGGACGCACCACCACCTCTCCGGCGGCAATTTGGTTGGCGAGCGAAGTCGACATTAACTGGATGTTTCCCACGACAACAACTCCCTCGCTTTCTCAATCAACTCGTTCAGCCGGTTCATCGCGTCCAGCGGCGTCATCGCAAGCAGATTTTCCGCGGCGACACGCTCCACAAACGCCCGATACGGCCCCTCAAACAGCGCGAGCGCTGGGGCATCCGGCGCAGTTGCTGTTGCTGGCGTTTGTACCGACGCTTGCGCCACAACCGGCGTGACAGCTGGTGACACGGAGTCGAGAGAGCTCTCCCGCACCTCGGACGTCGCTGCCGCCATCGCGCTCGCCTGCGACTGCGATTCGCGCGCGGCGAGCAACGTCTGCGCCCGCTCGACGACGTGCGGCGGGAGCCCGGCGAGCTTGGCCACTTGAATGCCATAACTTTTGTCCGACGGCCGCGTGACCACCGTGTGCAAAAACGTAATGCCGTCGGCGGTCTCCTCCACGGCCATCGAATAATTGCGCACAGACGGGAAGCGCTCAGAGAACCCAATCAACTCGTGATAGTGCGTCGCAAACATCGTGAGTGGCTGTTCACTGCGACTCGCCAGTTCCTCGAGAACCGCCTCGGCGATGGACAGTCCATCGTACGTCGACGTGCCGCGGCCAATTTCATCGAGCAAAACGAGGCTGCGCCCGGTGGACTGCCGCAAAATTTGCGCCAGCTCAATCATCTCCACCATGAACGTGCTCTGGCCGCGCCCCAAGTCGTCCGCAGCACCGATGCGCGCGAAGATTTGGTCCACCACGCCAATGACCGCACTCTCTGCGGGGACGAAACTCCCCATCTGCGCCAACATGACGATGATGGCGGTCTGGCGCATATAGGTGCTTTTGCCGCCCATATTCGGCCCTGTCAACACAATGATGTGGTCCCCCGGCGCCAAGTGCGTGTCATTGGGCACAAATTGGCCTTTCGCCAGTTCCTCGACCACTGGGTGCCGGCCTCCAACAATTTCGATCCCGACATCACCGCGAATTTCCGGCCGTACGAACCGGCGCTCACTGGCGACGTGCGCAAGACTTTGCAGTACATCGATTTGTGCGAGTGCGTCGGCAAACGTCTGAATCTCCGTGCGCGCGGCCAGAACTTTATCGCGAAATGACTGGAACAGCTCCGCTTCCTTCGCCATCGCCCGCTCCTCGGCCGACAAAATCTCGGCTTCGCGCGCCTTGAGCTCAGGCAGAATAAAGCGTTCCGCACCGGTGAGTGTCTGCCGCCGCTCGTACTCCTCGGGAACACTGCCGAGATTCGCCTTCGACACCTCGATGTAGTAACCAAATACCTTGTTGTATCCGATTTTGAGTGACTTGATGCCCGTCCGCTCGCGCTCGCGCTGTTCCAAGTCGCGCAGCCACGTGCGACCAGAAGTCTGCAATTCCCGCAGCCTGTCCAACTCCGAATCTACACCGCTGCGAAAAATACCGCCCTCTCGCGTTTGGACAGGGGGTTCGTCGACAATACTTGCTTCAATCGTCGCCGCAAGCCCTAACAAATCTGGCAAATCGTCGATAAGCGACGCAAGAAGCTCCGGAGGCTCTGTGACAGACAGCGTATCAATGACCGCCTGCCCCTTGATAAGCGAGTGCGCGAGCGACAACAAATCGCGTGGGTTGCCGCTGCCGAAGGCGAAGCGGGCGACCAGCCGGGCGAGATCGTGTACACCACGAAGGGACTCCCGCACTTCCTCGCGCAAGATCAAATCATCGACGAAATAGCCGACGGCGTCGTGACGACGCACAATATCCGCTTCGCGGCAAAGCGGCCGCTCCAACCACGAGCGCAACAACCGCCCACCTGCAGCCGTCACCGTGGCGTCGATAAGCCCGAGCAGACTCCCCTTTTTTTGCCCGTCGCGCGCCGTCGCCGTCAATTCCAGATGATGAATCGCCGTCTGGTTGAGCGCCAAGTGCGTCTGCTCAAAGAGCGGCGCCGGATCTTGCAAATGGCGCAATTTCATTTTTTGCGTTTCATCTATGTACGTCAGCGCGAGCGCGAGTGCCTTCGTCGCGTCGGACTGTTCCGCAAGGCCTAACGCACTGACACTCGATACGCCGTACTGTTCCTCAATCAGGCGGTTTCCACCATTTGTGCGCTCTGTGATGAGTACCTCCGTCTGTGCGCTGTACGCGGCAAGCCAATTGGGCGCAGGCGCTCCCTTTTCCACGACGATTTCAATCGGGGCGAACAAACGCAACTGGTCTGCACAAGCACCGCCGTCCGCTTCCCCCATCAGGACTTCTCCTGTCCCCACGTCGACGAAAGCGAGGCCAAAACTCGATGACGACGCGACGAGGGCTGCGAGAAACCGATGGTCCGTATCCTTCGACAACGCAGTCCCCGGTGTGACAATCCGAACGACTTCGCGCTGCACGAGGCCTTTGGCCGCTTTTGGATCTTCCACTTGTTCGCAGATAGCCACGCGATACCCTCGATCAATCAGGCGCTCGAGATACTGTTCCACTGCGTGATACGGCACACCACACATAGGAATTCTGCCCGCTTCTCCCGCGTCGCGCCCCGTCAGCGTAATATCGAGTTCGCGGCTGGCCGTGACGGCGTCTTCAAAAAACAGCTCGTAAAAATCACCTAGTCGAAACATCAGGAGTGCGTCCTGATGTGCCGCTTTGACTTCCTGGTATTGACGCATCATTGGCGTCAGTCCCATACAGAATCCTCCTCACGCGTCCCACGACTTCGCCCACAGTTGAGTCATCATCCATTCCGAAATACGTCATCATAGACGAAACGGCCGCCGACTTCCGGCGACCGTCGTATAGCCTATTGCCGCCGCGGCCCTGTCGGTCACTTGCACCGACGCCATCTGTAGACCGCTTTGGAACACGTCTGTATCAATGTGAACACGAACAACTGCCCCCGGTGGAACAGCTTCCACCAGAACCGCACTGGCGTGGCCCCGGCTCGACCGGCACTTCGTCCTTTAACCGCGCCAAGAGTACCAAAATCACTTCTTGGAGCATGGCGTTCAACTCATCCTGCGCAGCTTTGTATTGCAGCGCGACCGGAATCTCCGCCAGACGTTCCTCAATGCGCGCCGTCTCTTGTTTGATGCGCTGGTATTTGTCGCTTTGTTCTCCAAGCCGGTCTTTGAGTACGAGCAATCCGTTCGTCTTCTTCTTCAGTTCATCGAACAGCCCTTGCGCTTCCTGATGGTGCATCATTTTATCGCGCGCCTGCCAGTACATACTCGCCGCTTCCGAACTGGCAATTTTGCTCGCAATGGCGTCGACTTTATCGAACACCAACTCGCGCGTCGGCTCCAAGATACTCACGAAACGACCTCCTCGCGGTACACGCATTGTCCCTTTAGAAGGAACGTTTGTGGATTGGTGATTTCCACGTCGACATGTTGCCCTTTTAGTGAAATGTCCCCTGGGAACAACACCAAATGGTTGGTGCGCGTGCGACCGGTGAGCACCTCGCGGTTGGTCTTGCTTTCGCCTTCGACCAGCACCTCGACCACCCGTCCCTTCAGCGCTTGGTTGCGCGCGAGGCTAATCTGGTACTGGACGTCGTTCAGACGCCGCAAGCGATCTTTTTTCTCTTCGAGTGTCACCTCGTCCGCAAACTTGGCAGCCGGCGTATTTTCACGAGGGGAGTAAATAAAGGTAAACGCATTGTCGAACTGGACCTCGCGCACGAGTGACAGCGTGTCCTGAAAAGCCGCTTCTGTCTCGCCAGGAAAGCCGACAATAATGTCTGTCGTCAGGCTGACGTCGGGAATCGCCTTGCGAATCTTGTTCACCAGTTGCAAATAATACTCCCGCGTGTGCGTGCGATTCATGCGCCGGAGAATCTCGTTGTTGCCCGACTGAACCGGCAAGTGAATGTGCTCGACGACGTGTTCACACTCGGCGATGGCCGCAATCAGGTCGTCCGTGAAGTTCCACGGGTTCGACGTCGTAAAGCGAATGCGGTCAATGCCCTCGATATCGTTCACGGCGCGCAACAGTTGGGCAAACGTGATGGTTCCCAAATCCACGCCGTAATCGTTGACGTTTTGCCCCAGCAGGGTAATTTCCTTATAGCCTGCTGCGACGAGTTCCCGCACTTCGTTGATGACGTCCTCTGGCTCACGGCTGCGCTCGCGCCCCCGCGTATACGGAACGATGCAGTACGTGCAGAACTTGTTACACCCGTACTGAATGTTGACCCAGGCACGGACGCTATCCTTGCGGACTTTCGGAATGTCTTCCACCGTCTCAGCCGCCTTGTCCCACACTTCCATCACGGTTTCCTGCGATTGTTTGGCAGCGGTCAAGATGGCCGGCAACCGGTGGATGTTGTGTGTGCCAAAGACCACGTCAACCCACGGAAACTTCTCCAACACCATCTTCTGAACGCCTTGTTCTTGTGCCATGCACCCACAGAGCCCCAGGAGCAATTCCGGGTTCTTCGCCTTGAGCGGACGCAACCGACCAATTTCGCCAAACACCTTTGCCTCTGCGTTTTCCCGCACAGCACAAGTGTTGAACAAGATGAAATCGGCATTCTCGTCGCTGTCGCTCTGTTCGTAGCCCATCGCGAGCAATAGGCCCGACATCACTTCCGTGTCGTGCTCGTTCATCTGACAGCCGTACGTCTTAATCAGAAACCGATATGGCGACCCGTCGGCCCGTCGGCCGACGCGATAATCTCGCACTAATTCTTCTATATCGTAAGCCACACGCTCCACTGGATTGGGGCGATGTGTGCCAAAGGTCAGTCCAAGGCCTTGTTCCAGACGCCCTTCACGCGCGAGCTTGACCAAGTTTTCCAACCTCAACAACTCCTTGTGCCCGTTCAATTGAATGTGATTGCACATCTATCACTTGATGATACCATAATGTCAGATGCGGCTCACGTGGAAATATTAGAGGAGGGCTCCGAAGTGTCGGACAAACTGACCATCCCGACGTTCGAGGTATATGTTCTTTCGCAGGAGGAATGTTTCGACGGGGCGGTTGTAGCGCCAGACAAGCAGTCATTTGCGAGTGACATGCCAGACATCGACAAAATCATTCAAAACCATCAAGCACTGCTCGTGTACGACAGCACTTGGCGCTACATCCCGTTTCACCAGATTCGCATGATCACTAGAGGAAAACGGCGGTTCGCGTTGGCCTGGCCACTCGCCTAAAGGCCCGCTCGCTCCCGCAGGTGTTGGATAACGCCTTCCAGTGATTTGCGGCGAATTTCTGGTTCATCAAACTTCATCGGCTTGGCATTGGCCTCGAAGAACCACGCATGCCCTTGTGGGTCAATGCCGATGTCCATCGACATCTCCCCTAATTCTCCCTGGTACCCGTCGTCAATGGCGCGCGCCGCGTCCAAGACGGATTGGACAAGTCGGTCGTCCACGCGCTCTGCGGCATCGCCAAACGCCTCCTTGAGTACCGTATCGGCGTTGGCAATCGATCCGCCGTTGGGCACGTGCGTCGTAATCCTCCCGATACCACTGACCCGAACGCCACGCCCAACGACTTGCCAAGTTCCATCCTGTTTTTGCAGCAACACGCGAAAATCGCACGGGCGACCGCGGTATTCGACGAGCGGAATAGCTTGTTGGATGACATAACGGCCCGGTACGCGTTCGCGCTGTACCGTCTGCCACAGCGCTTCAGCCGTGGCGCAGGCATGCTTGTTGGTCTGTCCCTGCTTGAGCACAGCCACCGTCCAACCCGACTTTGTCGAGTCAATCCTCACCATCCCGTGCCCGACACTGCCGCCTGCCGGCTTCAGATAAACTGAAGCGTGTTTTTGCAGCATGTCAAAAAGTCTCTCCCGATTCAGTTCAGGTTCCGTGTCAGGCAGAAACGAGGACAGGCCATGGCTTCTCACCAGCGCGTAAATTCGGGCCTTGTTGAAGTACTCGCGATTGAACATCGGAATACCCAGCTGACGGATGACCTGTCGCGCGCGAATGGCACTCTTGCGCCGCTCCAGAGCGCGCGTAGGAATCCGATTGTACACGGCCTGCGGTCGCGGACACGGAATCCGAACCCAGCGTTGGTGTCCGAGGCGAACGTAGCCAAACCATGTGTTTCCCGTGTGTACGTCGTTTGTCGCGACGACGTAGACAAACGCCCCTTGTTTGCGTCCGCACTCGATGACATCCCGAAAATTGAGCCGGGCGCCGACAAATCCGTTTTTTCCTTCCCCGGCCAAAATCGCGAACACCGGACCCACTTCAGCAACAGCTCCTCTCTCATACAGCGAGACAGGACACCGATAGAGGATTTGTCCTTGGGGAAGGCTTTGTGTTATCGGCAACTGTGTGTGGCCGCCTAGCACGCGCGCGTAAGCTGGCCACTTTTGCGACTTTGCGGCCACCCGCGGCTGGACGACATGAACGATGTGGTTTTTCTGCCGCAACCACACCATTTCAGCATTTGGCTGTTGACTCACGAAAGCGACCCCTCTTCCTCATCGAGCACCTGCGACTTTTGCCCGCCGCGTCCTGACGTTCCCGGTGGCACGGGTGCGCCTGGTTGGAATGCCCCATTCGACGCGAACGTCTCTCTGTTCGTTCCACGTTTGGCCCTGCTCAATCATGACAAAGAGCGGCTCGATATACTCACGGTACTGAGTGTATGCGGCGTGTCGCCGAATCGTCTCGATATTTCGAAGGATGAGCGGCCGCAGTGCGCCAATCTGCCCTTCGTAAAACGCGATTTGCATACTCGGCGAGTAGATATCTGGAAGGCTGAAGTCGCGGTAGTGGGATGCCAGCATGTGCGCGAGATGAAACGCTGCTGTCGTCACCACTTGACTGCAGACAAAACTGCCCGGAGTCCGATACTCGAATCCCCCGTAATCCTTGTGCCGAATATCGCCGAGATAGCCGTATTTCGGTCGCCGTAACCCAGCTGTACGACGGTCCTCCACCGCCATCAGCGGCAGCCCCAGATAATTGTCAAGCACTTTCACCAACCGGCTGGAGAATGGTACGCCGGAAAAGTGAATATGCCCGCCTGTGCAATACGGTCGAAATGGCATGCTCCCCGCCCGCCATTCGACATTCGGCCGGTTAATGCGCTCGCTCGCCTCGCGCATCAATCGCTTCAAGTTCTGCAAAAGCCCGTTGGGCGTCGGGTCCGGCGCCGGACGCAGTTCCATGAGCGGCAGTCGTTTACCATCGAAGTTGACACTCCGATCATCGCAGCCAATCCGCCCGCGCCGCGTAAAGTAGTTGCTCGCCAGCACCATCTTCCCCTGTGGATTGCGCAGCATAATTTCAATATCCGTGCCGAGCGTCACTGTGTACGTGCCCCGCCGCGCCTGTTCCTCGCGCTCCATAAAGGCCGTCATGGCGTCCTTGTACATCTCGAGCAGGCGTCCTTCAAGGACGGGCGTCGCGGTGACATCCATCACCTGCAGCAATCCCTTCGGACCCACACCAATACTCACCATGCCAAAATCGAGTCCCAGCGCATGCAACGTCCTCGTCGCCAAAAAGACCGCTCGGCGCGTCTGTTTATCTTCCGTCACGGAGATTTCATGAAACGACGCGTGCACGCGCGATATGCGGGCACTCGACCAGCCGGCGCCCGAGTCGGATCGAAAACAGCCAATCGGCACCAAATCGAACATCGGGATGCGGTATTGCCGAGTAAACGTCGTAATCCCGCCGGATTTTGTCGATCTCGGCGCCACCCGAACACCGACCCGCCGCAGAAATTTGGCCATTTCCACCCGCGATGATATGCGGTCGATCGCGTCCTTGGTGTTGAGCACGGCGCCGTGTGCCGGATCACTCTCCTCCGCAGCGCCCCAGCGGACCAGCACATCCGAATCGGATACGGAATTGGTCGCACGGTATCGGGAGAGTCGCGATAAACTCGCCAACAGTCGTTTTGCGGAGGGTTGGTTTCGGTGTAACAGGTAATACGCCATACCCCACGTCCCCCTTTCTCCGAGTTCTATTTCGCCGCCTTTGTCGCCAAATAGATGGCATACCTCATCGGCCGTTCGAATGAAAGGTCTACCAGGTCTTGACGTCCCTTTTCCGTCGTTGGCGTCTTTCTAGGTTTGGAATTCACCTCAATAATCCACACTTTTCCAGACGTATCTAAACCTAAGTCAATGCCTAGTTCCCCAAATGTGCGACCAGAACCCTGTTCGAGGGCATCGACAACCTGGCGGGAAAGCCGCCGGATTTGCGCTTTCGCCCGGTTCCGCTGCTCGACTTTTGGAAGGCATTCGGCAAGTGCTTGATCGACCGGCATCGCGTCTCCGCCGCCGCTGAGATTTGACGTGAAATCACCGATTCTCGCGACCCGCGCAAACATTTTCGTGCGCTTCCACTCCCCTGTCTCATCCCGCTGCATCAGAATGCGAAAATCGACGGGACGATGGTGATATGTCGCGAGTGGCAGCCCCTCTTGCCAGATATACGGTCGATGTTTCAACCTTGTGCGAAATACGCTGAGGACTTTTTTTGCAGAAGCGGCCTTACCTCGGACAATCGCCGACGTTTTGCGCTTGACCTCGTACGTATAAGACCCATCCCGCTGCCGAACGAACCGGGCAATTCCGAGCCCCAGGCTCCCGTGCAGGGGTTTCAAAAACGTCACCGAATGGGAAGACAAAAACGCCTCGGCAGACGACATACTGGTATGCTGGCGCGTCTGCGGAAGGTGCTGCCGGACTTGTCTATCCTCCCGCAACCATTCGTACACCTGCCATTTATCGAAAAAGCCGTCGTTGAAGATCCGACTGCCGTAGCGCTTGGACAGGGCCTCTCGGAGTTCCTTCGCATCTTGTTCCAATTTTCGCGAGTGCAGCTGGTCGTAAATCACGTCGGGCAACGGCAACTGGCGCCTGTGCCACACACCATCATTCAAGACGTAGCCGGTAATCGTGCCGGCTTTCAAATTGACTGAATGGATACCGAATACAAAGCAGACGGCACCATGTTCTCGCCCAGCCTCCACCAGGCGTTGTAAAACCTCCGTCTGACTGCTCTTACGAAGTGTACGAGCTTCTTTGTCCCACCTCGGATTGGAGAGAATGCCAATCAAAGGGCCGAATTGAATGCGCCCCTGTGTCACCCCCGCCGGCATTTGCCATGTATACTCTGTCAGGCGCAATTGCTCCGCCGCCTTACTACTCATAGACAAGGCGTTGCGCGGTAACGCTTCGTCAATCACGGCCTCGAGTGTCACCCGCCGTCCGCCATGGACACACTCAATGGAACGAAACGGTGCTGCTGCCAGATAGCCGGTCGAGGGGCTCAGACGCAGAAGAGGTTTTGCGCTTTTAAACGTGCTGACGCGTAACTGTCTCTGCTCCAGTTCCATGACTGACGGCCCCCTCCTATGCAACCCTAACGCCTGGTCAGTGACGAATGATGAACGGCACTGCACCGCGCTCGCACTGACCACCTGGGTCGCCGTTGACTAATGTATTGCTCCACCATAGCCGGTTGCTCTGATAGCATATTCAAGCAAGTACTCGAGTGATAGACGGCGGGTGTCCTGTGACAACATGCGCAGCATACGGCGCCCAGGTGTGGGATTGACCTCGAAAATGTAGATGTCCCCCTTGGGCGTCAACGCAAAGTCAATTCCGAGTTCTGCAAACGGGCCATAGCGAGTGGCGAGCGTGCGCACGACCTGCGACGCCAGTTTGTCCATTTTCGCGATGGTCTCCTTAACTGTGTCACGCCCGACGATCCGGCGGACGAGATCTTCAGCCTTGCGCGCGTCGCCGCCCGTGTGAATATTGGTGGTCACCGCGCCTTTCTGGCCAACCCGCGCCACCCGCGCGACCACCGTTGGTTCATCGCTCGATTGCACGAGCCAACGAAAGTCGTACGGCTGTCCGTCCAGCTTCGGCAGTTCCACCGTGTCCTGGACGACGGCGCGCGTCAAACGCGTCTGTTTCCAAAACGACACACATTCGTCGACCGATCGGATGACGCTGTGTTCAATCGTCGTGCGCGGTTCAAACACCTTCGTCAGACGCTCTGTATTGCGCGGCACTACGCGTCGCTCAAACGTCGCTTCAATCAAAGCTCCTTTTCGCTGCAGACGATAAATCGATACCCCTTGCGATCCACCGGGCGGCTTCACATACACGTCATTGCGCGCCATCACCTCTCGATACAATTGCGCACCGCTGGTGCACATCGTGGTCCCCGGCAAATGGCGGTTGAGCTCTGGTGTCGAGCGCAGAACCTGGTAAAGTGTCCACTTGTTGCTGCACTGGCTTGGCAATGTGTAGAGGCGTTTACGCATGAGCAATTGCTGCAGTTCACGCTTGGCCACCTTTGCCCGCGGCTTCTTAAAGGTGCCTGCGCGTCGAATGACCAGATCAGGGACAATGCCGCGCACCACACGCCACGTTTTGGCCACAGGATCAAACACCTTGGCCGACTTTGCGGTCACGTCGCCAGGTGTCTGCACGACCACAAATACGCCTAGTTGCTGCCCGTATGTACAAAGTTCTTCAAACATGCGTGTCTGTTCGCCAAACGGTCTATCCTTCGACGCAATCAAATCTACGTACAACCCCAATACGGGCCCCAATCTCCACAAAGCGTCGCCTACGCGCACGTGCAGCACGCGGTTTTGGCCGAGACCAAACAGGGCCTGTGCCAACGCTTGCGACACGTATAGGGTCGCGTGCTTGGTTTGTCCTTGATTGCGCGTGCATTGAACCGTTGTCGCCCGCCCGCCGAAAAGGAGTCGGTTTGGCAGTTTGGTGCCATCGGCACCGCTCAACCGAACGTGATTCCCCCGCAAACTCGAGCTGATTTCGACAGACATCCGCATGTTGATGACCTCCCTGAAAAATGGGCAGGGGTATTCCCCCCTACCCATTTTTGTACCGTTGACTTCAGTCTTCGATTTCAACTTCTTCCAGGACACTTTCTTCCTCGAAGTAATCGTCTTCGTCTTTCTTTTCAACCAACTCGGCTGTTAGCACACAGAGTTTCGTTTGTCACACGAAAAAACAACCAACGGGTACAAGCAGGGCTTCAACAAGTTTTGTTGAACTTGTGAGGAAGGAACGAATCAACCGTGCAAATACCGCCATCAAGCGGAGAGGAGATGCCTGAAGATCAAGCAACGAGATAAACAAGGATGGGTGAAAGGATGGGTTCTCCCCATTGTCATCGGCGTCGCCATCGCGTTTACCATTCGAACCTTTATTGTGAGCCCCGCGCACGTTCCATCGGCGTCTATGTACCCGACCATTCCAGCCACCAGCTATTCCAATCAAGCTTTCTTGCTCGAAAATAAATTGGCAACGGAATTCGGTACGATTCACCGCGGAGAGGTCGTGATTTTCCACTGGCCGGACAAACCGTCAGAACTCTTGGTCAAACGGGTGATTGGCCTGCCTGGCGACACCGTCACGGTGACGCAAGATGCGGTGTACATCAACGGTAAGAAACTCATCGAGTCAAATCCAGACATCGCCAAAACCAACGGCTACGCGGTAGGCACCTTCCACGTACCAGAGGGGCATTATTTTATGCTGGGCGACAATCGGACCAATTCGGACGACAGCCGCCTATGGACGAATAAATATGTGGCCCGCTCCGAGATTGTCGGAGAAGCACAAGTGATTTTGTACCCCTGGCGCAGCATAGGGCTTATCTCGCAAAGCGTGAGCGCGACACCCACGCGGTCGTGAACATGCACGACTACACGGATGTTGCGGTGCGCAACGCAGATCTAAATACCCCCGCCATCTGACGATGTGCGGAGGTATTTAGAAAGGACAAGTCCAATACGTTCGTTATGCGGAATGCTTGTCCACGGATTTGCGATGCCAGACCGAAGCGATGAGCGCCGCGGCTTCCTGTGAAAACGTGTTGCCAAGGGCAGAATAGCCGCTGAGCGTGCCGACAAACAACTTGTCCTGCTCGTCCAGTTCAGCCTGAATCATGTCGCGGATGGCAGAATGCGCGTACACCGACTTCAAAATCCAAACGCCCCGCTGGATTTCGAGGGCTTCCCCTTGGTACTTTATCGCTTCTTCGATACGCGCCTCACGCGCGCGTGATTTATCTGAAGACAATTCATAGGTCACAATGTATATCTTCATCGTGTCCCCCCACCTTTCGGCTTCGATAGGTTCAGTAGACTAACTATCTACTGATTATCATACGCCTACACGGTATCAGCGCCTGTGAACAAACGATGACAGCTTCCTAGTGCTATAACGCCCTCTTACTGCATACAATCAAAGTGTTACGAGCGATGGAAGATTCCTGTGACCAGCGCTCGCAAAACGAGTGCGGGAGGGCGCTGGCCCCCTGGAATTCGCTACATCAAGATTCGTGTAAGCTCCACCTTACACGCGAGATCTTGGCGATTTTTTGCGCTTCCACTGACGCACCAGTTGCAATATGCCTGAAGCGACTTGAAGCACCAAAAGCAAAATTTTCAGGGCGGACATGAAGTCTTTCAATGTTGGTCTCCCCTCTCAATGCGGGGGCCAAGCGTCTCCTGTTCTCATATATATTTCACACATTCCTATAATATTCCGCTTGACAGACAACACTTCTGCATGATAATTGCCCCGAAGCGCTGCGCACAGTCAGTCCGGCTCTACACTATCCCCTGTCCTGTTCATCCTGCGAAAGACTTTGCGAGTCGCATTGCCCATTTGCTTGTTGCGTCGGTAGTTCAATCCGTGGTTCATTTGCCTCGCTGTCGAACGCACGCAGAACAAATTCCTGATAGGCTTTCGTGTGTGCCCTCGTCCATTCCCCCACAAAGCGTACGTGAAAGCGCCGCGTGTGATTCGACATCCAGACACCCCCTGTTTAACCCCTATGCCAAGACGGGTTGTCTGCTTGCTAATCCCCCGACCGCCGCACAACAGATGGGATATCTTCGCGGTGGGGACGTAAAATGGAGTAGCAGCGCTGTTGACGAAAGGAGTCTGACATGAAGCGGACGGCCATCTATATCCGCGTGTCGACCCAGGAACAGGCTTTAGAGGGGTTCTCGCTCGCGGCGCAAACGCAAAAACTCAAAGCGTATTGTGAAAGTCAAGATTGGCAAGTTGTCGACATTTACGCAGACGAGGGCATTTCCGCCAAAGATACGCACCGACCAAAGCTACAACAGTTGCTTCGGGATATCGCCGCCGGAAATATCGACATCGTGCTCGTATATAAACTGGATCGGCTGACAAGGTCGGTATCCGATCTCTACCAACTCCTGCAACTGTTCGACAAGTACCAAGTGGGCTTCAAATCCGCTACCGAGATTTTTGACACGACCACGGCGATTGGTCGCCTCTTCATCACGATTGTCGCCGCCATGGCCCAGTGGGAACGAGAAACCATCGGTGAGCGCGTCGCCATTGGAATGGCGCAAAAGGCGCTCGAAGGCAAACGTGTCGCGGCGGCCGCACCTTTCGGGTACACGAAAAATGGCGAGACACTCGCTGTCAATCCAAAAGAGGCGCAAATCGTCCGCGAAATCTTTCACAGGTATGTCAACGGAGATGGCATTGACCGCATCACGCGCTGGTTGCGAACCACTGACGCACGAGGCGGGATATGGGATAACCACACGGTCTCATATCTGCTCGAAAACCCGGTTTATATCGGCAAAATCCGCTGGGGATACCGCAGCGCCAAGTCGGCGCAGGAGACCATTCTGACCGACGGAAGCCATGAGCCTATTGTCGATCTCGCCACCTGGCAAGCCGCCCAACATGCGCGATCCCGGCGCAAACGACGCTCCCCCCGCGCAGGAACCGGGAAATTCCCGTTTGGCGGCCTGCTCTGGTGCGCCAAATGTGGGGCGTCGATGACGGGGCAGTACAACCGCAAGTACCGCTACTATCGCTGCAACAAGGCGCGGTTGAAACAATGTGATGCGCGGATGGTACGGGCGGATCTTCTGGAGACAGCCGTGGTGGACGCCCTGCAGGAGCACATCCAAGACGCCATCTCGGAATTGACGATTGACCTTGACGCGCAACGCGGACAACCGCGCGATGCGGCAAAAGTTCACGAATCCTTATTAGCGCGCAAGCGGCGCCTGCTGGACGCGTATGAACTGGGCGGCGTCACCCTCGATGAACTCCGCGCAAGGTTAGACCGACTGGAGGCCGACCTGCTGGCAATCACCGACACGCGCCATACATCCATCGATGCTGCGTCTGATCCTGCATCTATCGAACGGCGCACGCGCCTCATCCGCGCACGCGCCAGCGATGTTCGAGCAGGGTGGCAATCGTTTACCACCGCTCAGCAAAGGGAGTTGCTTCAACAGCTCATCGGCCGAATCGAGGTCTTGGGCAACGACGTTCAAATTACATTCCAAGATGTTTTTTAATGCGTATCAAGATGTACTTTTATGTGACAAAGATTTGTTTGCCCAATGATTTCCGCGCCCAATTCTTTCTCCACGCGTACGAGCACTTCCGAACCGTTCCCAGCCAGGGTGGCGTCGAGGCAGTTCGGGCTCTGAATGACACTCACGTGGACTTCGCGGGAATCGCGGATGCACTCGGTGTCGAGATCTCGCAGTGCAATCTGCTCGACATAGGTGACGGTCTCCTTGGCGACAGCCGTCTCGGAGTTGTTGTTGTGTGAGTACCATACATTCACATCAAAGCGACCGTGAACCTCGACGTAATCTCCGACGAGTTCCGCTTCGTAGATGTGATTCATTACCCAGCAACCACCGATTGTACTAGGCCGATACGTGGGGCGGATCGTGTATGTCGTCTGTGCATATTTACTACCCCGGCCGCAGACCGCGTTGGCCATGATCTCACGGTAGTTGAGGTCTTTGTTTGAAAGCACCATGCGGCAACCTCCTCTGATTTAGCCCGGGTGAACGTTTGGTCATTCGCCCGAGTTTGATACTGTATCGGTATGCGGAGCGAGAGAAAGTGGTGAGTGCCGTGCCACTGTGTCTCCCTACGAGTCAGACGCCCAACCGCAACCACACGACATCGTATGCGGATGTCTACATGGGTGCGCATGTAGAACCAAGTGTCTTGTCAAGATGGGCTTGAACACAAAAAAGAGCGCCTTCTAGAGGCGCTCTCCCGGTTTGATTCCAGTTCCCTTTTTACGCGGGCAATTGACGCATCAAAAAGTCCTCGAAATTGTCGAACAACAGCCGTTTCGCCAACGCTTCGCCGTATCGATTGGCAAGCTGATCCGCGAGATTCGCGTAGTCGCCGCTGCGCGCCAAGCCTGGCACGGGATGCGACGTGCCATCGAAATCCGAGCCAAAGCCGACGTGGTGTTCGCCGCCGAGGGTTAGGACGTGATCGAGATGGCGAAACACATCCTCGACGGTCGCCTGGCCATCGGAGAGGAAGCTCGCTTCAAAGGTGAGTCCCATCCAGCCGTCCCGGCGAATGATTTCCCGAATCACATCATCGGTCAGATTGCGGCGATGCTCATGCACGGCGCGCGCGTTGGCGTGCGATGCCATGACAGGGCCATCGGTGATCCGCAGAATGTCCCGGACGCCGGTGTCGTGGAGATGGGCGAGATCGATCCACATGGACAACCGCTGCAACTCCCGCACAACCGCCCTGCCAGCCCGCGTCAGCCCCCCGCCGCGCAATTCGCCGCAGCCGTCCGCCAACTCGTTGGCATCGTTCCACGTGAGTCCCATGCCACGCACGCCGAGCTCGTTGAGCATCCGCAACACCTCGACGCGCCCCCGCAGGCAACCGCCCCCTTCGAGAGACAAAATCGCCGCCATCTGCCCTTGCGATCTCACCGCCCGCAAATCACTCCGCGATTTCACCATGCGAACAGTGGGGACACAAGCGACCTGCTGATAAAACGCATCAATCTCGTGCAACACATCGTGCAACTGCGTCCCGGCGTCCGCCTGTGGCATGACGAAAAGCGCGAAGACCTGCGTCGCCACATGACCCGCCGCCAAGGAAGGCAGGCTGGCTTCCAGCTCCGGTCCATGTTCCACGAACCGAATTTTTTCATCTAATAATTTCATGAGTACATCCACATGCGCATCCGCAACGAGCCATGACTGCAACGTCTAATCTCCCCTTATTCCGAAAGCACATCAGCTGAGTTATCTGGGCTCCACAAGAAGTCGAATGGCGGTTCTGTCTTCACCATCGATTTGAATATCGGTAAATGCCGGAATACAAATCAAATCGACGCCGCTTGGCGCCACAAACCCTCTGGCAATGGCGACCGCCTTTACAGCCTGATTCAGTGCACCTGCACCAATCGCTTGTATCTCAGCGCTTCCTTGTTCGCGTAATACCCCTGCCAAAGCCCCCGCAACTGAATTCGGATTTGACTTAGCCGAGACCTTTAATACATCCACGATGAAATGACCTCCTCTATCCCCTTCGGCAGTAGGACAATATATCGATATTGCAGAAATGTCCTGTTTATGCTACCGATGGGACAAGAACGACAGGAAAATCCACCATTTCACCGCCACTTCGCAGGCCACTTACGTAGATGGTTCCTCATAGTGGACCTGCTCAATTCGCACCGCTTTGCCACTCTCGTCATCCAGTTCCAGCATGACAGCGCAGAACTGACGCGGCCCATCAGCCACCTCAAACTTCGTCGGCAATTGCGTCCGCATGCGCCGGATGACCTGCTCTCGTTTCATCCCGAGAATTCCGTCGTGCGGTCCGACCATTCCAACATCCGATATGTACGCCGTACCCCCAGGCAGAATCCTGGCATCCGCAGTCGGCACGTGCGTATGCGTCCCCAGTACAGCCGACACTTTTCCAGCAAATGCCCACCCCATACCAAGCTTCTCCGAGGTGACTTCCGCATGCATATCAACGAGTACGTGACGAATCTGCGGATGGTCCGCAAGAATCTTTTCCACAGCCTCAAATGGGCAGTCCAGCGTACTGAGAAACGTGCGCCCCATCACATTAATGATGAGAACCTCCTGTTTCCCCACACGCACCACCGTAAATCCGCGTCCAGGTGTCCCCTGCGGATAATTGGCAGGTCGCACAATCCGCATATCATCGTCAATAAATTCGAAAATTTGCCGCTGATCCCACGTGTGATTCCCCATCGTCAGGATTTCTACCCCAGCGTCATACAGTTCCTCGGCCGACCGCCGCGACAGCCCTCTTCCGCGCGTCGCATTTTCCGCATTAGCGACCACCAAGTCTGGCTGCATCTCCGGCAGCATCTGATCGAGAATTTCGCCTACATATCGACGCCCGGGCTCCCCCACGATGTCTCCGATAAATAAAATTTTCACCTGTCATGTCCCTTCTGCCTACTATCCAAATCTTACACGAAATCACGATTGACACTGGATGGACAAAGCCGCCTGCAATTCCGAACCGCGATGCTTGAAGGATATGGGATCCCTACGTGAACGCTCCTCCAAACGACGATCATTCGCTGCATACACTGAAAAATAGAGTAGCCAAACGGCTACTCTATTTTGCGTATTCAACGGCTCTAGTTTCTCGAATTACAGTCACTTTAATCTGACCTGGGTAATCCAGTTCGTTTTCAATCTTCTTAGATATCTCCTTTGCCACCAACGCAGATTCCGCATCGTCAATTAACTCAGGTTTGACAATGATGCGAATCTCGCGCCCTGCTTGAATGGCGTAACTCTTCTCCACGCCGGAAAACGATTCGGCAATAGATTCGAGTTTTTCGAGACGCTTCATGTAAATCTCCAACGTCTCCCGACGCGCGCCAGGTCGTGCAGCAGAAATCGCGTCGGCCGCCGCCACAATGACAGACACAGGCGAGGAAAACTCCACGTCACCATGGTGTGCCGCAATGGCATTGATGACAATGGGGTGTTCCTTATATCGACGCGCCAGGTCCACACCGATTTCTACATGGGACCCTTCAACCTCGTGCGTGATAGCCTTACCTACATCATGCAGCAACCCACCACGTCGAGCCAACGCGACATCAAGACCCAGTTCAGCAGCCATCATGCCAGCCAGATGTGCGACTTCCACAGAGTGCTTCAGCACATTCTGACCGTAGCTCGTCCGGAACTTCAGACGACCCAGCAGTTTCACAAGATCTGGATGCAGGCCATGGACATTGCTGTCGAATGTCGCCTGCTCTCCTTCTTCGCGAATCAAGTCATCGATGTCACGGCGCGCCTTCTCAACCATTTCCTCAATGCGAGCCGGGTGAATTCGCCCGTCTGCCACGAGCCGCTCCAAGGCAACACGTGCAATTTCGCGTCGAATCGGGTCAAAACCAGAGAGAATGACCGCTTCCGGCGTATCGTCGATAATCAGGTCAATCCCTGTCAACGTTTCCAGGGTACGGATATTGCGACCCTCGCGACCAATAATGCGACCTTTCATCTCGTCATTCGGCAAATTCACGACCGAGACGGTGATTTCCGACGCATGGTCAGCCGCACAACGCTGCACCGCACTTGCGATGATATCCCGGGCCCGACGCTCTGCATCCCGCTTCGCATCCTGTTCGATTTGCTTCACCATCACCGCTGCGTCGTGACGTGTTTCACGTTCAACCTGATTGAGAATCAGTTCTCGCGCACTCTCACGCGTCAAACCAGACACGCGTTCGAGCTCACGAACCTGCTCCATCCGCAGCGATTCGATTTCATCTCTCAAAGACTCGAGTTGTGCTTCCTGTTTGCGCAGTTCTTCAGCTTTCTGTTCTTGCGTTTCAAGCTTTCGATCTAAGGATTCTTCCTTCTGCAATACACGCCGCTCCAGACGTTGAAGCTCGTTGCGGCGCTCGCGGAGTTCCTTCTCCGCTTCCTGACGAATACGATGTGTTTCCTCTTTTGCTTCAAGAATGGCTTCCTTACGTCTCGCATCAACATCGCGTTGAGCGTTCTCTATAATTTGCAAGGCACGAACTTCGGCCGTGCCAATCTTAGACTCGGCCATCATCCGCCGAGCGACGTAACCAATGCCTAAGCCTATCAGCAAACCAACAACTGCTATGACAATACACAACCAAATGGGAACTGTCACAAGACAATGCCTCCCTGCTCCAGTTGGATAACCAACCGTTCGCGTCAATGTATGACGGATTCGAGCTAGAGGCCGTAAATGATACGCACCATATATTTTACGTGTTTGTCCAAATAAGTGTCAAGAAACCACCATTTTATTCCCAATCCTTGAATTCATCCCAATCATTACCGAACGTCACGGATTCGCGCAGATGGGCACGATCCACCCATCAGATACGGGAGAAATTCGCTATGAGCTAGACTGAAACTATTCCTCGCCCTCGACATCGCGCAGCACCATCTCCACGGCGCGGCGCACAATTTCGCTGGGACACCCTTTTCTCGCCAAGTGTTGCATCATTTTCATTCGCGTTCGCGCGTCCTCTGGCACCCCATGACGGCGGATGTACTTATTCGCCCACTCGATTGCCGCAGTCATCTCCACATCATGCGCTAAGTGTGATGCAACCGCATCCTTTGCAATATCCCGCGGAATGCCCCGCTGTAACAATTTTTGATACAATTGCTGCCGACCCGTTCGCTTTCCATATACCTCGACAAATTGCGCTGCATACGCCGCATCGTCCAGCGCACCTATCTGCTCGAGATGGCGAATGGCATCCGATATAGCGTCCGAATCTACACCCTTGCGCTGCAGGTACGTTGTGACCTGCGCCGACGTCTTGACGCGTCCAGTCAGGTACGCGCGAGCAAGCTGTAAAGCATCGACCATGTTCGCTCGGCGAGCTAATTGACGGATCACATCTTGTGGGACCTTGAGCCCAATTTTCAGGCCGAAATCAACCCAATCGGCAATGGGTAGAACAAGTGCATCGCGATCACGAAAAAGAACCCGAACGACGTTCGGGTTCCCCGGGACCACCTCGCGGCCCACAATCTCCTCCTGAAAATCAGGTGAGGCTGCCAAACTCAAGCACGTCCTCTTCGTCTTCATTTTCATCCTCAACCACTGCAGCCGCAATTGGTTTGGCTGTCGACACCTGATAGTGCTCACGTACAGCAGCTTCAATCTGGTCAGCAATATCGACGTGTTCCTTCAAGAACTGCTTGGCATTTTCACGCCCTTGCCCCAGACGTTCCTCGTTGAACGAGTACCAAGCGCCACTCTTTTGAATGATATCAATCTCCGTGGCCATATCAATAATGCTGCCCTCGCGGGAAATGCCTTCCCCGAACATAATATCGACATCGGCTTGACGGAATGGCGGTGCCACCTTATTTTTGACGACTTTGATGCGCGTACGCGACCCGACGACATCGTTCCCTTGCTTAATCGCTTCGGCCCGACGTACTTCCAAGCGCACCGTCGAATAGAACTTTAACGCACGGCCACCGGTGGTCGTTTCTGGGTTTCCAAACATCACACCGACTTTTTCACGGATTTGGTTAATGAAGATGGCAATCGTCTTCGACTTACTGATAGCGCCTGCGAGCTTCCGCAACGCTTGCGACATCAACCGCGCCTGCAGTCCGACGTGAGAGTCTCCCATATCGCCTTCCAACTCATTTTTCGGCACCAACGCTGCGACGGAGTCGACGACGATGACGTCTACCGCGCCACTGCGCACCAACGCCTCCGCAATCTCCAGGGCCTGCTCCCCGGTATCTGGCTGCGAGATGAGCAACTCGTCGATGTTCACACCGAGCTTTGAAGCGTAAACCGGGTCAAGTGCATGCTCGGCATCGATAAAGGCGGCTTGTCCACCGAGCTTCTGCACTTCGGCGACCGTGTGCAGCGCGACAGTAGTCTTACCAGAGGACTCAGGGCCATAGATTTCAATGATTCGTCCACGCGGAAGACCGCCAACGCCCAGCGCAATATCCAGTGCGATGGACCCTGTAGAAACAGTCTCCACATTCATTTGGGCCGATGCTTCACCCAATTTCATGATTGAACCTTTGCCAAATTGTTTCTCGATTTGTTTTAAGGCCATATCCAGCGCCGCGCGCTTGTCTCCCATGACACACCATCCTCAATTCTTATCAGGAATCCGGCCATCCTACACGAGGACCCGTTGCGAGTCTACTCAGACGTCTCGATTCTCGATACATACATGTATTCGCGTTGATTTGCGTTCTTCCTTTGAACCTATTGTATCAACTCTATCAACAAATGCAAACATTTGTTCGCATGTAAGGGGAACAAATTTGTATTGGGGGTCGGGCGGCGGGTGCGGGGCGGCGTAGCCGTGGGGGCGCGGGGCGGATAGCGCAGATTATCTACCCTATTCTCGGGATTTCGGCAGATCTGCCGGACTTAGGGCAGAAATTTTGTCTTATTGCCCGCCAAATCATCAAAAATCCGCGTCCGGGCCGCGAATAGAGCATTTTTTTGACCTTATCCGGCGGATTTTTAGTTGATATGTCTTAATAAGACACGTCTCCCCCACAAGACATGCCCGCCCCCACGTCGCAGGCGTGCACTGCGGTACGCGGACACCTGTGGGACGACAGGAGGCCCATGCAGCCGTTGCCGGGGCGCGGCACCCGAGCGGCACCCGAGCGGCACCCGAGCGGCACCCGAGCGGCACCCGAGCGGCACCCGAGCGGCACCCGAGCGGCACCCGAGCGGCACCCGAGCGGCACCTGAGCGGCACCTGAGCGGCACCTGGCGCGGGGCGGATAGCGCAGATTATCTACCTTATTCTCGGGATTTCTGCAGATCTGCCCCTGGCCTGGCCGCATAGTGCACGTTTTCTACCTTATTTGTGACATTGCAGCAGATTCGGGGCATTTAGTGCACGAATTCTACCTTATGCCCGCAAAATCACCGGAAATCGGGGCCCAGGGTGCCGGATAGAGTATTTTTTCGACCTTATCCGGCGGATTTTTAGTTGATATGTCTTAATAAGACACGTCTCCCCCACAAGACATGCCCGCCCCCCTCGTCGCAGGCGTGCACTGCGGTACGCCGACGCCGGTAACACCCCACGCACGCGACAGCATCGCAGCCGCCACCCACGCCTGCACATTCCCACAAACGCAACAAAGGGTTACCCTACAGCGGGATTCCCGCCGCGGATAACCCTGTTCACGCGCGCCCAACCATTCATCCGGCATCCGGCATCCGGCCCCTGGTCGGGCACTCACCATGCGCGAATGTGCGCTGATTAGCTTCTTGCGCCGCGCGGTTTGGCCGGCTCGAGGTTGACGCGTGCGCCATTGATGCGGCTTTGGCGAAGCGCTTCGTAGACGAACGGCGCGCTTTCCTCTTCCACTTCGATGAAGGTGAAGCGGTCGAAAATGTCAATGCGCCCAACTGCTGCACCTGGGACGCCGGCTTCTTCGGAGATGGCGCGAACGAAGTCCGCTGGGCTCATGCGCGCGGTGCGGCCGATGTTGACGAAGAAGCGCACCATACCCGGACGAGCGCCTGTGTCGCCAAAGTCGTAATCGTCGCCATCTGCGCGGGAGCCTTCACCGGCAGACGCGATTTTCAGCAAGGCGGAGGCGATGTCGACGGGATCGTGCTCGTCGATGAGGTTGCCGAGGATGGCCCGGTAATGTGCCAGCCCGCCCTCGTTCAGCACGTCGACGACGCGATTGCGCCACATCTCCGCTTGGCGCTCTGCTACGTCCTCTAGGGACGGAACTTCGCGCAGGACCATGCTGACCTTGGTCTCGCGTTCAATTTGCTTCAGCAGCTTGAACTCGCGCGGTGTGACCAGCGTGATCGCCAGCCCATGCTTGCCTGCGCGGCCGGTGCGGCCGATGCGGTGGACATACGACTCTGGATCCTGCGGAATATCGTAGTTGATGACGTGCGTGACGTCGTCGACATCGAGGCCGCGGGCTGCCACGTCCGTTGCGACCAACAGTTCGATCTCGCTCTTGCGGAAGCGGCGCATCACTCGGTCGCGTTGGGCCTGGCTGAGATCGCCATGGAGGCCATCCGCCATGTAACCGCGCGCCATCAGCGCCTCGACGAGTTCATCGACGCCGCGCTTGGTCCGGCAGAAGATAATGCCAAGCTGCACCTCTTCGCTGTCGACGATGCGGCAGAGGCTTTCGAGCTTATTGCGCTCGAGCACTTTGTAGCAAATCTGATCAATGCGCGGCACCGTGACTTCCCCGCGGTTGACGGTGACGTGCTGCGGGTCGCGCATGTAACGGCCAGACAGACGCTTGACCTCGGTTGGGAAGGTCGCGGAGAACAACAGGGTTTGACGCGTCTCTGGCGTTTCGCGGAGGATGCTCTCGATGTCCTCGATAAAGCCCATATCGAGCATCTCGTCGGCCTCGTCGAGCACCACGGTGGTCACTTGGCTCAGGCGGAGCGTGCCGCGGCGAATGTGATCGAGAACGCGGCCCGGTGTGCCAATGACGATTTGGACCCCTTGTTTCAGGGCGCGAATTTGGTGGCCAATCGATTGGCCACCATAAATCGGCAGGGATCGTACGCGTTTGTACTTGGCAATTTTGCGGATTTCCCCAGCGACTTGAATCGCCAATTCCCGGGTCGGCGTCAGAACGATGGCCTGTACGTGATGGTCAGGTGTAACGCGATCGACCAAAGGGATACCAAACGCGGCCGTCTTCCCGGTACCGGTCTGCGCTTGCCCTATCACGTCTACTCCCTGCATCACAGTAGGAATACAAGCTTGTTGGATCGGTGAAGGCTCCTCAAAGCCCATATCGTGAATCGCCTGCACAACACGGCGATGCAAACCAAACTCTTCAAATGATGACATAAACTCACCTTTCTGTAGTCATCGGCGCAGTCATCACGCCCTGTGGCACGCTGCCACGCCGAACGCGCGATATTTCTCATTCCATGCGTTGTGAGGACAAAACAAACAACAACCATTACCCGACAAACAACTTCAGTCCATCATGCCAAGCAATCGCCAAAGCGCTTGCTTGCAGGTACGAAGCCGAACCTGTGCGCGCGACACACGATATTGCAGTCGATAGACTTGCGTCTGGTGTTCATTGGCGACACCGACATAGACCAAGCCCACTGGTTTGTCTTTGGTACCGCCACCTGGCCCTGCGATGCCAGTGATGCCAATCCCGTACGTGGTAGACAGCCGACGGCGGACGCCTTCCGCCATCAATCGCGCTGTCGCTTCAGATACTGCCCCATCGCGCTCCAACACATCGGCTGGCACGTCCAACAACCCTTGTTTGACGCGATTGTCATACGCTACGACACCGCCCAGAAAATATCCTGAGCTACCCGGGATGTCGGTCAACATACTCGCCAAAAGACCGCCGGTACAGCTTTCTGCAACGGACAGCGTCTCCTGTCGCTCGGTCAGGCGACGACCTACGACGCTTGGCAGCGTGTCGTCGTCGACACCATACAAATAAGGGCCAAAGCGCCTGCGGAGCTCCGCTTCAACCGGTGCAATTTTTGCGCGGGCAGACGCCTCACTGTCAGCCGTCGCCGTGATGCGCAACAACATTTCACCCTCACCAGCAAGTGGGGCCACCGTCGGATTCTCCCCAGCGGTCAAATCCTGAATCTGTTGGTCTACATCAGATTCACCGATACCACAAAAGTGTAATACGCGGGAAATCAGAGCCTGCCTGTCGCCGAAAATCTCGGTAAGCCGCGGGAGGACAAAATTTCGGAGCATTGGCCGCATTTCCAATGGCGGCCCAGGCAAGAGGAAGAAATGTACACCCTTATCATAAATGTACTGTCCTGGTGCTGTTCCGTTCTCGTTGGGAATGAGTTCCCCGCCCTCTATACAATACGCTTGTTTGCGGTTTTCTTCAGGCATTTGCCGCTGTCGACCAGCAAAATACTGCATCAGGTGTTCGAGCGCCGCTTCTGACAACACCAATGGACGATTTAGAAAAGCGGCCAACGCCTCTTTTGTCAAATCGTCAACGGTCGGTCCGAGGCCGCCTGTAACGATGACGACGTTGGACCGTCTCGACGCAATTTCAAATGCTGTTCGTATCCGTGCTTCATTGTCACCGACTGCACCGTGATGGTACACGTATAGGCCGTTTTTGGCAAGTTCGTTCGAAATAAATTGTGCGTGCGAATTATTGATTTGGCCTAGCAAAATTTCTGAACCGACCGCAATCAGTTCCGCCTGACATCGATTCGCCATCGACCATCATCTCCCGCCATCAATCTGTTACACGGATGATGCGCTTGTTCTTCCAAAAGTAGTCCAGACCTGATACGACCGTGATGACCACCATTAGGTACAGCATGAGATTGGCAAACGGAAACCCGAACCACGAAAATGGGAAGTTGTTGATAATCAGCGCGACCATCGCAATAATCTGCGTGACCGTCTTCAATTTCGCCACGCGGCTGGCGGCAATGACGACGCCTTCTGCTGCGGCGACCAGGCGCAAGCCCGTGACAGCAAATTCCCGGCTGATGATGACAATGGCAACCCAAGCCGGCAGCCGTTGCATCTGCACGAGGCTGATCAGTACTGCAGAAATAAGCAATTTATCTGCGAGTGGATCGAGAAACTTCCCGAAATTCGTGACAAGTTGCCGCTTGCGCGCGATATACCCGTCGAGTCCGTCTGTACTGGCGGCCAGCACGAATACAAAGGCCGCTATCATCTCACTTCCGGTCGTTGTTTGATGATTAATTGTAATGGACCAGAAGTCATAGTGGATGAGGAGGACCAAACTCACGACAGGCACCAAGAATATCCTGGCTATCGTGATGCGATTCGCCAAGTTCAAACACGATCTCCCCCATCCCTAAAACATGCACAAATCGGCACGTGACACACACATGACACTCACCGATAATTCGTAAATTGAAGCGGCACGTCGATATCCGCCGATTTGAGGAGTTGAATCACCTGCTGCAAATCATCCCGGTTCTTGCCCTTGACCCGCACCTGGTCTCCTTGAATTTGCGCTTGGACCTTCAGCTTGGAATCGCGAATCAGTTTCGTAATCTGCTTGGCTACGTTTTGATCTATCCCCTGTTGCAACGCGAACACCTGACGGACCGTGCCACCCGCAGCCGGCTCAATTTTACCGGGCTTTAACGCCTTCAAGGAGACATCCCGCTTAATCAATTTCGTCTGAAGCACATCGAGAACCTGGGACAACTTGTACTCGTCGTCGGAGATGAGGGTCAACGCCTCGTCCTCTAGGCGAATTTCACTCTTGCTGCCCTTGAAGTCAAAGCGAGTCTCAATCTCCCGACGCGCTTGCGTGACCGCGTTGGTCACTTCCTGCAAATCGACTTTTGAAACGATATCAAACGATGCATCTTTTGCCACAATTCATCACGTCCTTGTCACTTGCGAAGCCTTACGGTTGCTTCTGAATCAGGATATTCACCGGATTCGGTGTATCCGGCATCGTCAACGGCTTGCCGTTGACGGTCACTTGAACCCCTTGAACATGTCCGAGATTCAACTGTAGCGTCTGATTGGCCGTAAACGTCCGCGTCTCGCCGGGATTGACGATATCGTTCGGGTCAATTTGATTACTGCCATCCGCCGTCACCGAAATCCAACACTGACCCTGTGAAACTTGCAATTTAACCTGGAGCTTCTTTACGTTCTGTACAGCGTATGTATGTGCGCCGTTTTCCATCGGCCCAGTTGTCACGACGACAGCTGGCGCTGGTGTCGTCGACGTCGTATTGTTCGAGACAGACGCGCTATTCCCCACCGCATTGGCGGACGTGTTCGTCGGTTTGGTGGTTGCTGGAGCTGTCGCGGACGTCTCCGTCGTATTGTTGACCACCGGCGTTTGACCCGCGTTCGCGTGGGTCGACGCGTGGTGTCCACGGATGGCAAAATAGCCGCCAGCGACGACTGCCAATGCCGCAACAATAATCAAGCCTTGGCCCACTCCGCCGCCAATTCCAAGACCACGACGCGCTTTGTCTGCCTGTCCGCGAGCCGCTGGCGGCTTTTGTGACGCGGTCGGCGTCGGTCTCGGCTCACTGATACGGGCCACGGCCTTACGCGCGCCATCCGCTGGCTGCTGCGCCTTCTCTTCTTCATCCCGGATCACTTGACGGTCAACTGGCGAAGGCGGCTCCTTCGTTGTCGCCTTGTCCGGATTTTCAACAGGCGCATCCGTCTCCCGTCCGTCGACATACTGTTGCAACAGTTCGAGTCCATCAAGGCCGAGCACATCGGCGTAGCTGCGGACAAAGCCACGCGCGTACACACGTCCCGGAAGGACGCTCCAATCGCCTTCCTCAAGCGCTAATAAATAGCGCTTCCGAATTTTCGTTTTTTCTTCGATTTCATCCAAGTCATAGCCGAGGGACTCTCTTGTTGATCGCAGAACGCGGCCCAATTCTCGCACAGATTGCCCTCCTTCTTCCAAATGTGACACAGCGCAGTCACTGTGTCCACGCGCCGGGGTCTTCCACGGGCGCATCGAGAGGAAGCTCCTCTTGCGTCTCCCGCCGTAATTCAATGATTAAGTCGAACAGGTCCCACTGATACCGAGACCGTCGGACAAAAATGTCTGGATGCTCAATCACAATTGGTGCAGGCATGCGCAGGACGTCATCGACACAGCGCAGATGTTGTTCGTCTCCACGAAGCGCCGAAACGGCCCCATCAATAATATACACGAAATGGTCGGATAAAAAATCATTCGGTGGCAATTCCTTCAGCATCGTCTGCTTCAATAGTGTCGAAGAGACGAACAGCCAACGCTTATTCGCGTAAACGCTCGCGGCAACCACCGACTCCGTCTTGCCGACGCGGGGTTGCCCGCGCACGCCAATGACTTGCCTGCCCGGCCGCTTAAAAATTTCACCCAAGAAATCGACCAATACGCCCAATTCGTCGCGGACAAATCGGTACGTCCGCGTCTCCGTGTCGCTGCGCTCAATGAACCGCCCATGTCGAAGCGCCAATCTATCGCGTAACGACGGTGAGCGCAAAGCCGTCACTTCGACGTCGTCCATCGACGCCAGCATCGTCTTGAGGACTTCTAAGCTGTCAGGCCTGTCCGTCTCAATCAAAAACCCCCGACTTTCCACCGACACACCGGCCAACTGCAAAATGTTAAAGCCAAGCATCCCCAAAAGACTCGCAATATCGCCGAGCAAACCTGGCCTGTCGCGGATAATCTTATACTGAAAGTAATATTGCGACGGTTGTTTTAAACCATCGTCTGCACTGGACATCTTTAACATCCCCTTGTTTATGCAAGCCCAAACTGTGACTGCAGCAAATTTCTTGTGGCATCCGGCAATTTCGCATAATCCGTTTGCCAGGTATTCGGTGCCTGCTCAAGCGTCTGAGCCAAGGTCTGCCACGCATCCACCACAGGTGGCGGCATCAACTGCGTATTCAGTGTGACACTCGTCGAATCAATGACAGACGTACTGCCAGCCTGCCAGTGTCCGCCGCTGATTTGGTCAATCAGATCTGTCGCCCGCGAAGGCGCCAAGTGACCTGGGTAAACCGATAAATTGGGCAGCGTAGTCGATGCACCTGTCAAGTCAAACACTATCGGGGCGTTCTGCGCGATGGATTCGGCGACTGGCTGTGCCAAGTTACCGCCGACTACGACGCCGCTGACCACTGGGTATTGTGTCGGCGCAGTCGACGTCGTCGTCGTGCTGTTCCCCGCGCTGCTGTTACTTGTATTGTTACTTGCGCTGTTATTTGAACCCGTCATATTGACAATCTGTGCTGCGGGATTCGCCGTATATAAACCAGCGAAAAACGCCTTTTGACGACTCGCCGAGACGCCGGAAACCGCATAGCCGACGGCTGGTTGTAGGGAGAGTTGTTGCGTCTTCACGAGGTTGCTCGCCCAGACGCCCACGAGCCAGCCGATGGCAAAGTCGACGGCATTCGCATCCTGCGATACGATTGCGACATTCGAGGCGGAAATGTCGGATGGAGCCTGATTCGTCAAAATGTCAAAATGAACATGGGCATATTTCTGGGCCAATTGTGATATGTCAGAGTCAAGAGCGCCCGCGTCGTCGACCGCGATGACGCAATTGGTCACATCTTGATGCTGTAATAACGTATTTGCCTGGTTGAGAAATGATCCAGTGGACGACTGAACCGTCTCCATCATGAGCGGCTCGTCACCACTGGCGCTGACCGGCGTCGTCGGCATAAAATCCGGTTTGCCGACAACCATCACGGCCGCAGCTTGTTTTTGTACAGTCGGGCGCATGGCAGACAGATCTGGTGCGCCACAGCCGGACACGAGGCCGGTGAGGGCAACCGCAACTGCCCCCGCTGTACATTTCGTTCGATTCAAACGCGTCATCTAATACGACTCCTATCAATTGCATGAGGTACAACGGCTTTGTCCCATGTATGTATTGTAACGGATTGAATCCCCTCTTGCCTTTGTGACTTTTCACTCACATAATATGTATGAAAGGGTGAATCATTTTGGCCAACTTTCATGGAGAGCATTTATCCGTCGCGAAGGCGCTCTATCAACTAGAGTATTATCTTGATCAACTGGATGCACCTTTTGATATCTATCAATTATACGCGTCCGCATATAAGGAACAACGTGGAAGCCAATACGACGAACGTTGGCTTTATTGTTTAGATGACAATCCAGACGTTGAGAACTGTCTAGATGAACCGTTTACCTTGCAGACGATTGTAGACACCCTGCTGCGTACCGGACACGAACCCGTTGTCCGTGCGTTGATGCGCTCCTTCCGACGTGAATCGATAGCCATCTCACAGTTGTACTTGATTGGCGCAACGCCAAGGCGACGCGGTTGACCGCGTCGCCTTTATCTGATCTCGTTGTTTTGCATTATTCCCCAGCTTGCGTTTGGTACCACACATCGTCTTGCGAATTATTCTGCACAGTTGGTTGTTGTAACATCGCCTCGGCAAGATTCCCGTCCATTGTCGACGCCGCCATCTTTTGATACTCAGCTTTCCCTAAACCAGCTGTTCCCACAATCGCGTCACCGTTGGTGAACGTGAGCATCCCTTCACTCACCTGGCCGCCCCCCGCTTGTCCAAAGATACCTTGAAAGTATTGGTCTACTGCTGCGTTCATCCGAGACTGCGCACTTTCCGATGCAGACGCTCCAGAACCCGCCACGGATAAGTCCACCATGGCAGACACGAGGAATTTGCCATCTCCATCGCCATCCGGCTCAATTGCTACGTCATTCACCCCGGGAATCACGCCGACTTGTTTCATAATTGCGTTCACCATCGACGACGGTGCAACCGGATCGGCTACCGTAGACGAATCCGCCAAAGACGACTGACCCATTGCCGGCACATTCGGTACACCGTGAAAGACCCGTGCGTCATAATAAGTAAAAACGCCCAACAAAAAGGCACCCGCCACCACAAATAATGGCCACGAGCGCCCGCGACGAACCTTCTGCCGCAACCCGTCCACCACCTTCATTACTATGCTTTACTAAGGTATATGGACGAGTTGCGGTATCTATCCCTCAATCTTCTCCAGTTGAACGATTCAGTTGTGCCTTGGCGTGATACCACTGTTCCTTCGAAATCAACACTTCGCGCGGCTTACTGCCTTCAAACGGCCCGACGATGCCACTTTGCTCCATTTGGTCGACAATGCGTGCAGCACGCGAATACCCGATGCGGAATCGGCGTTGGAGCATCGACACCGAGGCTTGGCCGAGGTCCACGACGAGATCGACCGCGTCTCCAAACAAGTCATCCAAGTCTGGCCCCTCCGACTCCGCCTGCGTATCTTCCTCAGCACCGTTGTTTAAATCCACCGTGTATACCGCCTGTTGCTGCTCTTTCACAAACGACACGAGCCGTTCAATTTCCTCCTCCGAGACGAACGCCCCTTGCACGCGCGTAGCTTTCGAGGCACCGACCGGATAATACAGCATGTCCCCGCGACCGAGTAGCTTTTCAGCACCACCGCCGTCGAGAATGGTTCGCGAGTCGTGAATGGACGACACCGCAAACGCAATTCGGCTCGGGATGTTCGCCTTGATAAGTCCTGTGATGACGTCGACAGAAGGACGCTGCGTCGCCACAATCAGGTGAATGCCGGCCGCCCGCGCCATCTGCGCAATCCGGCAAATGGCGTCTTCGACGTCCCCCGGTGCCACCATCATCAAGTCGGCTAACTCATCGACGATCACGACAATGTACGGTAGAGGTTCCAGCCCATCTTCGCGCAACAGTTGGTTAAACCGCTCGATATCGCGCGCACCGCGTTCAGCCATCAGTTTATAGCGGTTTTCCATCTCCTGAACGACCTTTTTCAACGCATACGCCGCTTTGCGCGGATCCGTCACCACTGGTGTGAGCAAGTGCGGAATACCGTTGTAACCACTGAGTTCCACCATCTTCGGGTCAATCATCATCAGTTTGACCTCATGCGGTTTGTTCCGCATTAAAATCGAAGCGATAATGCCATTGACACAAACGCTCTTACCGGATCCTGTTGCACCCGCGACCAACAAGTGCGGCATCTTTTGCAAGTCTCCGACAATCGCTGCACCAGAGATGTCCCGCCCTAAAGCGATGGGCAATCGCGCCTTACTTTGCTGAAACTCTGGGGCTTGCAGCACCTCGCGCAGCGACACAATGGCCACTTCGTCATTTGGCACCTCAATCCCAATTACGGACTTCCCGGGCACAGGGGCCTCCATGCGAATGTCGCGCGCAGCCAATGCAAGTGCGATATCATCGGTGAGGTTGACAATTCGAGACACTTTCACGCCAGATGCAGGTTGCAGTTCATACCGGGTGACCGTGGGCCCGCGGCTGATTTCCAGCACCTTGGCGGAGACGCCAAACGACTGCAGGGTCGATTCTAACTTCTGCGCATTGGCTTGCGCGCTGCGCTGAGAAAACGTCTTGCCCGCGTTTTTGGGCAGTGAAAAAATGCTCAGCGGCGGCAATCGGAAGTTGTCATCGTGCACCATCGGCCCCACTTCATAACCGGCCTGCTCTACTTGCGGACGACCCTCAGGGGCTGCAGGCGCAGGCGAAGCCTTCTTCCCCAATGTATCCGGAAATTTCATCACCAGTTGATTTCCAACTTGTTCCAGTCCTGCGGGCGCAGCGCCCGTCGGTGCCGCGTCGGCTTCCTGTTCGGCCTGTTGTTGGCGGGCGCGCGATGCGAAATCGTGGATAATCGGCTCCTGCACCGACGGTTCGGCGCCTTTCACATCGTAGACTTCCCCGTCGACAATAATCTCCGGCTTACGTCGACGAGATTTGTCCGGCGGTAGCTGTTCGACATCCTGTTCGTGCTTATCGGACTTAAACAATACATTCGTATACCCCTTGACTGATTTCCACAGACTATCCATAAAACCTTCGGTCCACGAGGTGCCACGTTTCACGACATTCACCAGCGACGCCTGTAAGACCAGTGCAACGCCAATCAACACGCCCGTGGAAATCACCAATAGCGGTCCGACTTCACGGGTATCGGGCGTGTTGAACAACACGTGCAGTACGGCAAACACCACGTAGCCGACCAGACCTCCGCCCGCGGAAGGCGGCGCGGCAGACGTGTTCGGATGAAAAATATAGTTCTTCAACTCCTGCAACGCCTGCCACTGCGCTGCGGCCAACCCGGTACCGGTTTGATATTGCAATTGACGGCTATAAAACTGCATCTCCATGAAGCCTAACAGGCATAGCAAAATGATTAAGAGGCCAACGTGCCGACTGTCCCACACGAAGCGCGATCTCCGAAACATCATATAAATGGCCGCATAGCCCGTCAGAATAGGAATTAGGAAATACCAACTCCCGGCGAGAAAAATGCTGATGACAGCGAGCGACTGACCCACGAGCCCTAATTTGCCTAAGGCGAGCGCACATCCCGTGAGCATCGCCAAACCGGTCACTTCATACTTCAAGATGTTCTTCTGTTGCTGTTTACGTGCCACGGTTCACCCACCAGTCTCATTGTCCTTAGTGAAGAATTCGTGAATCCAGGAATGATTTCCTGCCAAGGTCGCTGACTGGATCCGGCGGCACCCCACTGGCACCATTGGAAATATTGCGCTTACTTGCGGTCTCTCCCGCCCGCGCGGGTTATTGAACGCCGTAGCGGCGGCGCCGAAGGAGTGGCCACACTCGCTGCGGGCGTGTGATCGAACGCCGTGGCGGCGGCGGCGATCCAGTGGCGCACTCGCTGCGGGCGTGTGATCGAACGCCGTGGCGGCGGCGGCGATCCAGTGGCGCACTCGCTGCGGGCATGTCTTAATAAGACATTCCCCCAGCAATTTGCGCAGATAAGGCAGAAAATCTGCACTATTCACCGATTTTTCAGTTGTATCCGGCGGATTTTGAGTAAATAAGGCATTTCAGGTGTCTTAAGCGGACGAATTCTCGAGGAAAGGCGAAAATAAGGTAGAAATCTTGTCTTAACGGGCCGCGCCCCTACCGCCCTACCGCCCTACCGCCCTACCGCTCCCACGCTGCGCGCGATGACAGCAAAGGGCCATCCCTCAAGCCATCTGCGATGACGATTGGGACAGCCCTTGTCCACAACGCTTGCATTCAGCATTCAGCATTCACACTTCACACGTAGGCATGCGTCCTACCGCGAGGTGTACGGCATGCCAGGTTGCCAATCTGGCCGAAGGTAATCACTCGCCCTCGGGCTAATCACGCGGCTGACCGTCGCCTCACCCGTCTTCGCGCTGCGCGTTAAAACGAGAATAGCGTCGCCGACAGTGACTTCTTCCGTGACGGTGTCTGAGGCACTTTGCGAGGATGTTGGCGTGGCGAAAATTTCGCTGTCCGACAACGTCGTCCAATGCATTACTGCATCACCCCTACCGCTGGGCTCGCCGTCTGTTGCCGCTCGCGAATCAACTCGTGCAGTTTGCGCATCGCTTCACCCAGCCCACCAATTTCATCCACCAGGCCATACTTCACCGCATCCGGTCCAATGACGGTTGTGCCAATATCCCGCGCCATCTGCCCGGTATTGAGCATCAACTCGCGAAATTTGTCTTCGGTGATGTTTGAATGATCGACCACAAATTTCGTCACTCTATCCTGCATTTTCTCAAGGTATTCGAACGACTGCTGCACGCCAATCACGAGCCCATTTAGGCGAATGGGGTGAATGGTCATACTTGCGGATTCGGCGATGAATGTGTAATCGGAACTCACCGCAATCGGCACACCAATCGAATGGCCGCCGCCAAGAACGAGCGAGACCGTCGGCTTGCTCAGCGAAGCGACGAGTTCTGCAATCGCGAGCCCCGCCTCGACATCGCCGCCCACCGTATTCAGAATCAGCAATAACCCATGTACTTTTTCGCTTTCCTCGACAGCCACCAACTGCGGAATGATATGCTCGTATTTGGTGGTCTTGTTCTGTGGCGGTAACACCATGTGGCCTTCAATTTGACCAATGATGGACATACAGTAGATATCGCTGTTGACATTGGCGGTATCCTCAGGAGCCGTTTGGCCCAGCGCCTCTATATTTTGAACGATCTCGTTCGCGCCCTCGTCGCCGGTCACCGGTTCGGCTTCAGACTGCGCAATAGCTTGCTGGACGGCGGTGCGCCTTGGCTTCGTCGACCGCAGAACCTGCTGTAAAGGTGAATTCATATCATAACCCATCGTGGCGCCATTCCCCCTTTTCTACCGGTAGTATGAGCCACGGGTGCTTGGGGGATGCAGGGGAGAATGCCAGAAATCGCAGCGGAACGAAAAACGGGCCATCTCAGACAGTCCATGTCCAAGATGACCCGTTTTTGACAAGCAGATTACGCCTCCATGATGATTGGAAGAATCATTGGGCGGCGGCGCGTCTGCTCAAACAGATAGCGGCCTAACGAATCGCGAACGGCCGTTTTCAGGCTCGACCACTCACTCACGTTGTCCGTCACCAATTTGATGAGCGTACTTTCCACCAGCTTATTGGCCTCGTCGAGCAATGCCTCCGACTCGCGCACATAGACAAACCCGCGTGAAATGATATCTGGACCGGATAAAATGTGCCCTGTCGCCTTCGACAGTGTGACGACGACAACCAAAATCCCATCTTGGGATAACAACTTGCGGTCGCGCAACACGATATTACCCACGTCCCCGACGCCAAGTCCATCAATCATCACTGTGCCCGCAGGTACCTTCCCGCCGAGGCGCGCACGACCGTTTTCAAATTCCACCACGTCGCCAAGCTCGGTGATAAAGATATTCTCTTCCTCGACGCCAACTTCCATCGCGAGGTTCGCGTGCGTCCGCTGCATCCGAAATTCACCGTGCACAGGCAAGAAAAACTTCGGCTTCACAAGCGACAGCATCCACTTGAGTTCTTCCTGGCTACCGTGGCCCGAGGCATGGACACCGCGGTAAATGACATTTGCGCCGGCGCGGAAAAGTTGGTCAATGGTACGCGCCACATACTTCTCGTTACCAGGAATTGGGGAACTCGCGAGCACCACTGTGTCTCCAGGCATGATCTCGATTTTGCGATGCGCCGCCCGCGCCATCCGCGTCAGTGCAGACATCGGCTCTCCCTGGCTGCCAGTCGAGAGAATGACCAGCTTTTCCGGGTCAATTCGATTGACGTCATCCGCGTCAATAATCGTCTCCGGCAGAGCTTCCAAATAGCCAAGCTGTAAACTGGTTTGGATATTGTTCACCATACTGCGCCCGACAACGGCCACCTTGCGGCCATGTTGTTCAGCAGCGCGAATCATGAGTTGCAACCGATGGATGTTTGATGCAAAGGTGGACATGATAACGCGACCGGTCGCGTTTGCCACAATTTCATTAATTTTTTCTCCCACCGTCAGCTCCGAGGGCGTGTATCCCGGGCGTTCAGCGTTTGTGCTATCGCCAACCAGCGCCAACACTCCGCGGGCGCCAAATGCCGCTAGCTTGTGGATGTCGGCCTGACGCCCGTCCACTGGCGTCTGGTCAAATTTAAAGTCACCTGTGTGCACGACGAGGCCTTCCGGAGTCTCTATCGCGAAACCTGTGGTATCTGGGATGCTGTGATTTACATAAAACAACGATACTTGAAAAACGCCTGCCTGAATGTTGGAACGGCCGTCCATGACGTTGAGCTTTGCTGTGTCGAGCAAACCGTGCTCACGCAATTTGTTCTCAACCAATCCCAACGTCAGTCGCGTTCCATAAACCGGAACATTCAATTCGCGAAGAATGTACGGCAATCCACCAATGTGGTCCTCGTGGCCGTGCGTTAGAAAGATTCCGCGAATCTTTTCGCGATTTTCTACCAAAAACGTAATATCTGGTATAACAATATCGATTCCCAGCATATCTTCTTCAGGAAACTTCAACCCGGCATCGACGACGATCATGTCATTGCCATACCAATATAAAGTCATATTTTTACCGATCTCACCAACGCCCCCAAGCGGGACGATGGAAAGTCTTGCTTTTCCTTTAGCCAAAGTGGCACCTCCGTAGTGCTATCCCAGAAACTGAAGTTCGACACAGATATAGAGGCTGTGCACGCCACACAGCGCCTCATACCCGCAAGTTTGTCCCGATAAGGGAGAAGAACTCTGCGGTGATTCCCACAGTTCTGTCCGTACGCCGATGAAAAAAGTCGCAATATCTCAATCGGTCACACAGATCAGCCCGGTCCGTCCATCCATCGATCTGAGTGATGATTCGCTCAATAAATAAGCCGCACCAGTCACTATGGAAATCATTATACCCTGCCGACGAATGCTTCACAACAGACGATCCCGTCTACATTTGTCGAAATCTGTATCAAAATAAGCAAAGAGGCACAGGATTCCCCATGCCTCTTTGGCGTTGGTACGATTCATTTTTACCCACAATCGACGAATTCATCGATTGTGGGACGACGTTCAGCGTAAATTAGTCACACTTGCCTAACCGCTGCAAGAGCGCGCGCAAATGTTGATACAGCGCGTCTGAGACCGGTACGAGCGGCAGCCGCACGGAGCCGACTGGCTGACCAATCAACTCCAGTGCAGCCTTGAGCGGCGCCGGGCTGGAGCTGGCAAACAGGCCTTCGAAAATCGGCAGCAGACGTGCGCTCCAGAGTGCGGCCTCGGCGTGATCGCCATGCCAGAACGCGTCCATCATCTGACGGATTTCGAGGCCCACAACATGGCTTGCGACACTGACCACGCCGGCGGCACCAAGGCTCAGCATCGGCACGGTAAACTTGTCGTCACCGCTGTACAACAGAAAATCGTCCGGTTTTTCCGCTGCGATGTGGGAGATTTGAGTAAACTGACCGCTCGCCTCTTTGACCGCGAAGATATTTGGAACCTGCGCGAGCGAGAGCACCGTGTCCACGTCGATATTGACACTTGTCCGACCAGGGACATTGTAAATCATGACGGGAAGGTCAACGCTGTTGGCGATTGACGCGAAGTGCTCGTAAAGCCCCTCTTGCGTGGGCCGATTGTAGTACGGCGAAACTAGTAATATGCCATCGACGCCAAGCGCCGCAACTTCCTTTGTCAACTCGATCGACTGTTTCGTCGAGTTGGTCCCCGTGCCAGCCATCACCGGCACGCGGCCGTCAACCGCTTTGAGCGTCGCCTCAAACAGTCTCATCTTCTCGCTGTGTGTCAGTGTCGGCGACTCCCCCGTCGTGCCACACGCGAGAATGGTGGTCGTTCCCGTGGAGATGAGGTGATCGACCAGGGATTTCAGCGCAACTTCATCCACTTCATCGCTTCGATTAAAGGGCGTGACCATCGCTGTGATTAAACTTCCAAAGTCCATCGCTCGGCCATCCTTTCTTTACGCCACATTTCCGGCTAGTTGAAAAGCCCTGTGGAGCGCACGTACAGCGGGCCCCATGTGTTCACCGTCGACTAAAACCCAAATCGTCGTGTGCGAGTCTGCCGACTGCAGGATATCAATGCCCTCAACAGCCAACGCTTCGACGATCTTTGCCATAATGCCTGGCACGCCCATAATTCCAGCACCGACGACGGACACCTTCGCGCACCCCCGCCGCACTTCTGGCGTGTAGCCCAATTCCTGCAACTTCTGAGTGGCAATTTCCGCCACATCATCGCCGACCGTAAACGCGACTTCAAACGGCGTCACAGAAATAAAATCAACGGAAATGTCGTGTTCAGCCATCAACGTGAAGATGCTTGACGTCCCAATACCATGACCAGACAGGCGAATCTGCGTGAGGTTCGCACTGTGCGCAATGCCTGTGACAAAGCGGTCGAACAGCGCGCCGTGCTCCAATTGAGGTGGCGCCTGCGTGACCAGCGTCCCTGGGTCATCCGAGTGCGTGCTGCGAACGCGGATTGGAATATTGCGCTGCATCGCAATTTCCACCGCACGCGGATGGATGACTTTCGCGCCCTGATAGGCGAGATTGCAGATTTCCGTATACGTTACCTGACTCAGCTGTCGCGCGTCGTCGACCAATCGCGGATCTGCCGTCATAATTCCGGAGACGTCTGTAAAAATATCGACCGCGTCCGCTTCTAGCGCAACACCGAGCGCAGTCGCCGTCGTATCGCTGCCGCCGCGACCCAGCGTCGTGATTTCGCCAGCCTCATTCGCACCCTGGAAGCCCATCACCACGACAATCTGGTCGTCGCCAAGCGCCGTCAGGATTCTATCTGGACGGATATCGAGAATCCGTGCATTACCGAAGTCATCGTTCGTGAGAATGCCCGCCTGCGCACCCGTCATCACTTGGACCTTGTGCCCTCGATTGCGTAACATGTTCGCGAATACGACGGCCGAGATGGTCTCTCCGCAGGCCATCAACAAGTCCCTGTCGCGCGCGGCGAGTGGCCTTTGCGCGTCGTCGACTTGAAACAGCGACAGCAGCGTGTCTGTCGCGTAGGGATCCCCCTTGCGCCCCATGGCCGAGACCACGACGACGACAGCATACCCCTCTTCGCGCGCACGCTCAATATGACGAACCGCTGCGAGCCGGGACTCCGGCGTCGCAACGGAAGTGCCACCAAACTTTTGAACCAAAATTTTCATTGCGTCAGTTCTCCCTCTCGCGGGCTGTTAAGCTCGTTTCACCAATTCCTCTGCAATTTGCACCGCGTTCCACGCCGCGCCCTTGAGCAAGTTGTCTGCAACCACAAAGAACAACAGCGTGTGCGGATCAGCCAAGTCCTGGCGAATGCGCCCGACAAACGTATCGCCCGTGCCCTCTGCCATCTGTGGATGGGGATACTTTGCTGCGCTCGGCTCGTCGACGACGACGAGATTTTCCGCCTGGGCAAAGCGCGCGCGCGCGATGTCCGGCGTCACCGGCGTGGCAAAGCGCACAGCCACTGATTCCGCGTGGCCGTAGAGAACAGGTACACGAACGGCCGTCGGACTGACTTTCAAATCTGGCAGCTCAAGAATTTTGCGAGATTCGTTGACAAGTTTCATTTCCTCTTTGGTATATCCATTATCTAAAAAGATATCGCACTGCGGCAACACGTTAAACGCCTGCGGATAATGCGCATCCTGCGACGCCAAAGGGAAAATGGTCGATGCGATGGTTCCAGTCGCCTGCCACGCCGCAACCTCCTCGCGCAGCGCGTCGACTGCCTTCTGCCCCATGCCGCTGACTGCTTGGTAGGTTGAAATCGTGACGTGCTCCAGCCCAAACTCCCGCAATGCGTGGAGCGCCACCATCAATTGAATCGTCGAGCAATTGGGGTTTGCGATAATGCCCTGGTGGTCGTCCAGCGTGTGCGGGTTGACCTCCGGGACGACCAGCGGCACGTTCGGATCCATCCGATATGCGGAACTGTTGTCGACGACAACTGCCCCCCGCTTCACTGCCTCCGGCGCAAAGATTTGACTCGTCGTCGCCCCTGCACTGAAGAGTGCAATATCAATGCCTTCGAACGAATCGGCCGTCGCCCGCTCGACAGGGAGTTGTTCGCCCCGGAACGCAATCGTCTGGCCAGCGGACCGTTCCGAAGCCAACAGTTTCAAGGACTCGATGGGAAAATTCCGCCGTTCCAACGTTTCGACCATCCGTCGCCCCACAGCGCCCGTCGCGCCAAGAACTGCAATGCGGTAACTCGCTTTTCTCTCCATATATGATCCCCTTTGGTTCGTCCGAAGAGCCGGATCCGATGGGACCGACTCCACCTTACGACGGCCGTTGTTCGCGCCAGCGTTCAAGGAGGACAGGTTGTAACTGATGCCCATCTAACGCGGCTGACAACGTCTCCGGAATTAATCTCATCAATGATACCAGTGAGTTTATTTTAACATGTGGCGCGTCCTGACCGAATGGAACAAAATAAATGTTTTTTGTATTCATCAGTCGTGCAATATTATACATGCTCAATCCCAAACCATCATTAGTGGATATTCCGAGAACGACAGGCCGATCATTGCGCAGGGTCGACTTCGCGGCCATCAAAACGGCTGAATCTGTGTTCGCCTGGGCCAATCGGCTCAGCGAACTCGCGGTACATGGCGCAATCAGCATCACGTCCAGCCGTTTCGACGGGCCGAGCGGTTCCGCCTCTGGTATGGTCGAAATCGCCCTTTGGCCTGTTACCTCTTCGATCTTTTTCGCCCACTCGCCGGCCTCGCCAAAGCGCGTATCTGTGTGTAACACCGCGTTTGAGAAGACGGGGATGACGGTGGCGCCGAGATCGACTAATCGTTTGACCTCTGGAAAAATCTCTTCGTAGGTGCAATGGCTGCCCGTAATGCCGAACCCGATGGTCTTTCCTTTTAACTCCATATGTCTTCCTCCTTCTGTCCGCCCTCAGATTGTTCTGCGAGAATCCGGGAAATCGAACGAGCAATCATCCTGCCAGCCGTTTTTGGCGCCACGATACCCGGCAAACTCGGACACAACAGCGCGCGCATACCACGCCGCTCTGCGTAACGAAAATCAGTTCCACCCGGCTTGGAGGCGATGTCGATGATGACACACTCGCGCCGCATCTCCTTTAAGACACCCGCGTTTAACACGAGCGCCGGAATGGTGTTGAACACGATGTCCGCGTCGCGGACGGCTTCCACGATTTGCGAAAGCGGAACGGGTGTGAGGGCCAACTCGTCGACGCGGGCGAGATCAGACGCATGTTTGGCGCAAACCCGCACATTGGCACCCATTGCGCGCATCTTGTGCGCCAGCGTCTGCCCACACCGCCCAAACCCAAGGACCACCGTCTTGGAACCATGCAAGGTGATGTCGGTTTCCTTCATGGCAATGGCGATCGCGCCCTCGGCGGTCGGGATGGAGTTTGCAATCGCCACTTCATCGAGTTCCATCAATTTCACCAGTTGCAAGGAGTGGTTCTGGCACCACTCCGTCAACATTTGTCGTGCGATGCCGGTAAATACAAATGCGCCCTTACGCATGGCGGCAAAGTGATGCTCCGTAAGCATAATCGGCTCTTTGGCAAACTGCGTATCGACGCGCCCGTCGTTCTCCATACCGGCAATGGGAAGGACTAACGCGTCCGCTTTGGCCAAGACCTCTTCCGACAAGTCGCCATAGACCGTATCCGTGTACTCGCGGTGAATGTCGGAAAACCCAACTAACGTCGCACTCGCGTCATTGTCGACAATCTGCGCAATGACTTCGAGTTGGCGGGCATCCCCACCGACAAACACAAGGTGTTTTCCAGTTAACATAGGGTGTTTCACTCCTTGACGGGTCTATCGCTAACATATGTGCGCACGCCCACAGGGGTGAAAATAAAAAAACGGACCACCTCACGTGCGCACAACGTGAAATGGTCCGTTCATCATTCATCTGTATGTATCGAAAAGGTAGGTCAACTTGCTCGAATCAAGTGGTTTGTACACCCGTGGAGCCAAAGCCGTTCGCACCACGACCCGTGCTGTGAAACTCGTCTGTCTGCACCCACTGCGCCACGAAAATGGGCGCGACCACGAGTTGTGCAATCCTATCTCCTGGCTGGATAACGACTTCAGCTTCGCCGAAATTCGTCAATAGAACCTGCACCTCTCCCGTGTAATCACTGTCGATGACGCCAACGCCGTTGGACAGCGCCAGCCCGTGGCGCCAGGCAAGTCCACTTCGCGCGTAGACCAACGCCACCAAATTGCGCTCTGGCAACTGAATCGCGATGCCTGTCGGCACGCGCACGCGCGCACCTGGCGCTACCTGAATCGGGGCCGGTATTGCGGCGTGTAAATCCATTCCGGCCGCACCCTCTGTCGCGTAAGCAGGCGTGTACGACGGCTGAAACCACTCAGACACCACACGAAACGACACGCGGACATCGGCGGCCGTCATGATACCGATGCCTCCGGCAGCAGTGCGGCAAAGTCGATGTCCTCGATGGGGCCAACGGCGGACAAGGCAAATCCATCGCGGAATAGGCGGTCTGCCATCTCCTTGACCTGCTCTACCGTCACCGCATCAATCCCAGCAAGCGTCTCCTCAACAGGGACTTCGCGATTGAGCAACAGTTCATTTTTGGCGATCCGGCTCATCCGACTGCCCGAGCTCTCCAACCCCAGCATCATGGCGCCTTTCACCTGTTGCTTCGTCTTCTCTAGTTCTTCAGCCGACAGAGGTGCCTCAGCAAACGTCTGGCAAATTCGACGAATCGACTCTACAACCGCTTTGACGTGCTGTGGGGAGGTCCCTGCGTAAATGCCAAACATCCCCGCGTCCTGATAGGCCGTGTGAAAGGAGAAGACGCTGTACGCCATACCGGCATCCTCGCGAATTTCCTGGAACAGCCTCGACGATTGCGTGCCCCCGAGCAAGTTGTTCAACAAGATGAGAGGATACATCTCGCGGCTTCCGGCAGGTAACCCTGGCGTCGACATGCACAAATGAACCTGCTCAATTTCTTTTTGCCGAGTGACGAGACTTCTGTGAAACGGCGGTGTCACCACTGGCCGCTCTTCCGAAGACACCCCCGGTTGCATGCTGCCAAACAAGCGCTCTACTTCGCGCACCGCCGTCTCCTCATCGACATGCCCTGCAATCGCAACGACGATGTTCTTCGGCTGGTATTGCTCGCGAATGTAGTTCCGCAGGTCCTTTTGCGTAAACGACAGCAAATTCTCTTCCGTTCCCAAAATGGTGTATCCCAGTGGGTGCTCGCCATACGTCCCCGCCGCCAGCAAATCCATCACCAGTTCGTCGGGCGTGTCTTCATACATGCGAATTTCCTCAATCACCACCCGCTTTTCCTTCTCCAACTCCTCCTCTTCGAAGGTAGATGCAAGAAGCATGTTTGCAAGCGTGTCGAGGGCGATAGTGAAATGCTCATCGAGCACACGCGAATAAAAGCACGTGTACTCCTTCGACGTGAACGCGTTCACCTGCCCACCTAGTTCATCAAATACCTGCGCAAGTTCCTTTGCAGAGTACCTATCAGTTCCTTTAAAGAACATGTGTTCTAAAAAGTGACTGACGCCATTTTCCCGTTGTGTTTCGTATCGTGATCCGGTCTTCACCCAAACGCCGATGCTTACCGAACGAAGCGTAGGAATCTCTTCGCCCACAATACGCAGTCCATTGGGCAATTGTCTATGATATGTCACCAATGTGCCTCCTCAACCATGACGAACATCTCTTGGCAATACGTCCAATATAACAAAATTAATCCATCACACTCAAGACGCTCGGTGGTTTCACAGCAGGTCGCTCCAGTACGACGTCCTCCACAGTCTTTGCGTGGTAGCCACTGGTTTCAATGATTTTCAGGATTTGCGGCAGTGCCTGTACCGTCGGTTTCGTCGGGTGCATGAGCAACAAGCAGCCTGGTGTGAGCCCGGATTTCGCCCGCGCCACGATTTGATCCGCTGGCGGTCTGCGCCAATCTACGGTGTCGGCCGTCCAGAGAATCGTGTACATCCCGCGCGCTTTTGCCAACGCGACCAGCCGCGAATCATAGGCGCCCGCAGGCGGCGCGATAATTCGCACTGACTTTCCCGTAACCCGCTCAATGGTGCGATTCGTCCCGTCCAACTGTTCAATCAATTGGTCATTCGTCAACTTTCGAAAATCTGGGTGCCCTGTACCATGAGAGCCAATCGCATGCCCATCCCGCTCAATTTGTCTGACCAAATCGGGATGTTTTTTCACCCACTGCCCGTCAAGGAAAAACGTCGCGCGCATTCCGTGGGCTCGGAGTACCTTGAGCATCGCAGGAACGTACTCTTCTCCCCACGATACGTTGACCATCAGAGCGACGGACTTTTCTGCGCTCGGCCCACGATACACCGGTTGTGCGGCGAGTGAGGACGCAGAGATAGCAGGAGGCACTGACCGCCAAACCAGGTGTAGTTTGCCATCCGTCGACGCTTTCGTGGCCACTCGGCTCGCGCCCGTGTCCAACGTCCAACCAGCCAAGCCAGGCACGAGGTGCCACACTCTGTCGATGCGAGCATTGACAGGTGCCGTTCCCATCTCCGTATTGTATTCATCCAGTTTATGCAGCGCCTGTTCCTGGTTGGCTGCAGCAGGGCGCGCGTTCTGACCGAAAGCGGTGTAAGAGCCAAACAGTCCAATCACGCTGAGCGCCGCCAGCGCGGTGCGCATGTTGTGCAAACGCTTCACGTTCATCCCTCCGCGATATTTGTACGCGTAGGTTGCCCAGGTGACGGCAAAACAAAAAGCCCCTCAGCAATAAGGGGCTCGCTCGTGATACGACTGTTCAACAAAATCATCCAAGCCACCGTTCGACGGTGACCAGTGATTATTCGCGAACGGTCGCCTTTGGCACGTCTGCAGCTGCAGGCGCAGTGTCCTTGATAGCCTCTTTGCGCGAGAGGTTAATCCGACCCTGATTGTCGATCTCGGTGACCTTCACAGGAATCTCATCGCCGACGGCACAGATATCTTCAACCTTCGCCACACGATTGACGTCCAGTTGCGAAATATGAACCAAGCCTTCCTTGCCTGGCAGCACTTCCACAAACGCACCATACTTCTCGACACGTGTGACTTTACCGTTGTAGACCTTGCCCACTTCCACTTCGCGCACGATGTTGGCAATCATCTCTTTCGCCTTGTTCGCCCGCTCCACTTCCGAACTGTGGATGAAGACGCGACCATCTTGTTCGATGTCGATTTTGACGCCAGTTTCTTCGATGATCTTATTGATGACGCGGCCACCAGGTCCGATCACATCGCGAATTTTGTCAGGGTTTATCTGAACGGTAATCACGCGCGGCGCGTACTTCGACAGATCCTCGCGCGGCGACGAAATAGCTTCCATCATCTTACCGAGGATAAACAAGCGACCTTCGTGTGCCTGCGACAGTGCGCGTTCCAGAATATCGCGATCAATCCCCTTGATCTTGATATCCATTTGCAGCGCAGTGACACCATTTTCGGTACCTGCAACTTTGAAGTCCATGTCGCCAAGGTGATCTTCCAACCCTTGAATATCGGACAGAATCGCAACCTTGTCATCTTCCTTGACAAGGCCCATGGCAATACCGGCAACCGGCGCCTTAATCGGAACACCCGCGTCCATCAACGCCATCGTGCTGCCGCAGATACTTGCTTGCGAGGTCGATCCGTTCGACTCAAGAATCTCAGAAACCACGCGAATCGCGTACGGAAACTCCTCAGGCGATGGAATCACAGGATCGAGTGCGCGTTCACCCAGTGCCCCGTGACCGATATCACGACGGCTCGGCGCACGCAAAGGACGGGCTTCACCGACGCTGAACGGCGGGAAGTTATAGTGGTGCATGTAGCGGTTTGACGCCTCGATTTCAAGGCCATCCAACATCTGTTCATCGCCCATAGCGCCCAGCGTACAAACCGACAACGCTTGTGTCTGGCCGCGGGTGAACAAGCCGGATCCGTGCGTGCGAGGCAGTACGCCCACCTCACAGGAAATCGGACGAATCTCCGTCAGCTTTCGACCATCTGGACGGATGCCCTCATTCAAAATTGCACTGCGAACTTCCTCTTTCAGGATATCGTGAAGAACTTCTGCAATGTCGTTCTCCATTTCAGGAAACTGTTCCGCAAAATGTTCCTGGACTTCCTCGTTCACTTCGGAAATCGCCGCCTCACGCGCGAGCTTGTCCGGGTTGCGAACTGCCACACGGATACGTTCGGTCGCGTAGCTGCGCACCGCTTCATTGAGGGATTCCTCCACGCGGTGAAGCACCACTTCGCGCTTCGCGGTTCCCACTTTCTCCGCGAAAATTTCAATTTCCCGGCAGATCTCCTGAATGGCGCGGTGCCCGAAAAGCACAGCCTCGAGTACGGTCGCTTCAGGGATTTCGTTCGCGCCCGCCTCAACCATCACAATGGCGTCCTTCGTTCCAGCGACAACCAAGTGCATATCGCTGCGCGCGGCTTGCTCGACCGTCGGGTTGAGCACAAATTCACCATCGACCAAGCCGACAATCACGCCGCCAATCGGTCCGTCAAATGGGATATCCGAAGCGGTGAGTGATGCGGAAGTTCCGATCATCGCCGCGATCTCCGGCGCACAGTCCTGGTCTACCGACATGACAATATCCACGACCTGCACATCGTTGCGGAACCCTTCGGGGAACAACGGGCGAATCGGACGGTCAATCAGCCGGGATGCCAGGATTGCCTTTTCGCTCGGCCTGCCTTCGCGTTTGATAAAGCCACCCGGAATCTTGCCCACCGCGTACAGTCGTTCCTCGTAGTTCACGGTCAACGGGAAAAAGTCCAAATCCTTGGGTTCTTTCGAAGCGGTGACCGTGCATAGAATCACCGTATCCCCATATCTCACGTGTACTGCAGAGGTCGCTTGTTTTGCCAATTTACCCGTTTCCAGGGTCAATGTTCGTCCACCAATTTCAAATTCGTGCCGTACTACCATGCGGTCACTCCTACCTCCTCACCGTCCAAGCGGTGCATCCGTCATTTCAATTCATATGTAATACCATAACCCTGCACACGCCATATTGATACGGTGCCATGTACAGGGGCGGATGTGAACTACCTTTCGTATGTAAAAGAAGCGGGCCGAAGCCCGCTCTCTTACCTGCGAAGTCCCAGAGACTGAATCAATTCGCGATAACGATTGACATCCTTCTTGCGAAGGTAGTTCAACAAGTTTCTGCGACGGCCGATCATCTTGTACAACCCACGACGGGAGTGATGATCTTTCTTGTGTGTGCGGAAGTGTTCCGTCAAATACGAAATACGTTCCGACAAAATCGCAATTTGAACTTCTGGAGACCCTGTATCCGTCTCGTGTACTTGGTACTTCTCGACGATTGCGCGCTTTGACTCGTTTGTCAACATGAATATTTCCTCCTAAATCTGCTCAATCCCTGCAACGAAGAAGTGGTCGGGAGGTCACGTCCAAATCCGCGTAGCAGTTCATTCGTGTATTCACACGAATGATAGCATACCATATCAAATTCAATCAACGCTAGAGCTTCTCTCTACCAATCAGCGGGATGCAGGCGGCAAGCCGAGCATCTCGCGAGCCGTATCGCAGTCCGCGTGAATTTGCTGTTTCAGTTCGTCCAAACCGGAGAACTTCCGTTCATCCCGAATTCGACGGAGAAAAGACACTCTACAGGTTTCCCCATACAAATCGCCATTAAACCCCAACAAGTGGACCTCGATCCGAAAATCCTGTCCCGAAACCGTCGGTCGAAATCCTGCATTGAGCACACCAAACCAGTGCTCGTGCCCGGTCGGACGGGAAATTTCAGCAGTGACAGCGTAGACGCCGGATTTTGGCGGAACGTATTCATCCGTCCCACCCAAATTTGCCGTAGGAAAGCCAATTTGCCTTCCCCGAGCATCTCCGTGAACGACCGTGCCAGTAATTGTGTAAGGTCGCCCGAGCAGCGCCTCTACCGCTTCAACCCTGCCCTCACCTAAGTGGTGACGGATGTGGGAACTGCTTACCTTCGCCCCATTTTCCTCAACAGCATCGACGACGGTAACGCCGATGCCGATATCCGAGGCAAAAGTCCGCAAAGCGTCGACATCTCCCTTACCACCACGCCCAAATCGAAAATCGCGTCCCACGACAATCTGTTTTAAGTGGAGGCGTGCGAGATGTGACTTGACGAATTCTTCGGCTTCTGTCGAAGCAAACGCCGTATCAAAGCGCACGATATATAGCGCATCCACCCCATATTCGGCCAGAATCCGAACTTTCTCCTGGCGCGGTGTGAGCGACTTCAAATACCGTTCATCCCCGGTCAACACATAACTTGGGTGGGGTTCAAAGCACAGGACGGCGAACTGTGTTCCAGGCTCCAGATAATGTCGCGCTTGCTCCAAAATCGCCTGGTGACCCACATGGACCCCGTCGAACTTGCCGATGGCGAGCACCTGCGGCACTGGACTGATTTCTGGCAGTCCTGCCACCTCATACACTTGCACGCTTATCCCCTCTTCCAGAACACTTTCTTTGGTTGTAGCACAAGCGTCCCGCGCAACTTCTCAACCTGCGCAACCAAGGCCAAACGACTTTCGTACGTCACCATCACGGTCTCATCGAGTCGCAACGAAGCATCTGCCAAATGCAAATCGCGCACCGGAATGCGCTGACCATTCGTCAAGCGCTCCAACAATGCCCTCGAGACCGGAATCTTGTGGTATTCAGATAAAAGCGATAGCGGTTCGAGAAAGAATGTTTCGGGACATGCACTGTCCAAGAAATGTTCAAGTGACACAGCCGAGCGCACGTTGGCGCTGCCTGCCGCCTCTCGACGCAGCGACCCCATATGGGCCGGCACGTAAACTTTCGCACCTAAATCCCGGCACAAAGCGCGAATATATGTGCCTTTTGAGCACGTCACGGAAAATGACGCGCGTGCAACTTCGCCCTCGAATTGCAGTGGCCCTACCTCAAACGCATCGATATGTACAGTCCTGCTTGGCATATCGACGGTTTCTCCCGCACGCGCAAGTTCGTACGCCCGCTTGCCGTCAATATGTACCGCAGAATACGCAGGCACAACCTGTTCAATCGCGCCTGTCAAGTCCTTGACCGCGGCCTGCACCGCATCGTCGGTCAATCCATTGGCACTCGCCGACGCAATCACAGTTCCCGTCGCGTCATCCGTATCTGTAGCGGATCCGAACACGACTTCCCCCGTATACGACTTGGTCGATGCCACCAAATACTCCAGCACACGCGTCGCATCATCGACACAAAGGACGAGCAGGCCACTCGCATCTGGATCTAATGTCCCTGCGTGGCCTACTCGTTTTGTTCGCAATTTCCGCCTGACCTTTTGTACCACATCGTGCGAGGTCAGACCAATTGGTTTGTCGATGAGCAATACGCCTCCATCACTCAATTGCACATCGCCTCCAACACAGATGCAACCACAGCTTCTATCTGTTGGCGCGCCATCGTGAGCGGTCCATCCAGGACGCACCCAGCGGCACGCGCATGTCCGCCGCCGCCAAACTGCTGCGCAATAGCGGCGACGTCCACACGTCGCTTTGACCGCAAGCTGGCCTTAATCCTGCCGTCAGGTCGTTCACGAAGCAGCACGCCCACTTCAACCGTCTCAATCGAACGGGCAAAACCGACGAGTCCCTCGACGTCGTCCTCCGTGGCCCCAGCTTCCTCAAGCATCTCACGATTGACCGAAATGAACGCATACCGGCCGTCGTGCGCGATAAACATATCGCGCAACGCCAACTGCAGCAGCTTCATTTGCGATGTCGATCTCGCCTCCAACGCGGGCTCAGCAATATCATAAGGCTGAACGCCGCACTCCAGCAGCTCTGCGGCAATCTGGTGCACGGCACGCGTGGTGTTAGGGTAGCTAAACCCGCCCGTATCGGTCAAAATCCCTGTGTACAGACAGGTCGCCAAGTCGACGTCAAGAGGAACAGACAGGGCGAGCGCCACATGATACACCAATTCGCAGGTCGCCGCAGCCTCCGCATCGACACACGCCGCCGCGCCGTAACGCGGATTCGTCTGATGGTGGTCGATATTGATGACACGCGCATCTGTCGCCATCGCCCGCGATACCGCCGCAAATCGTCCCTCATCGGCGCAATCGACCGCCACGACATCGTGATACCGCCCGACATCGGCGTCGTCTACGCGACGAATCCGGTCGTACAGTGGAAGAAACTGAAACCTATCGGGCAGCTTCTCATCCACTAAAACGGTCCATTCCTTACCCAGCGCTGTCAAAATATGCGCCATGGCAAGGGCACTGCCGAGCGCGTCTCCGTCTGGTCGCTCATGTGTCACAATCAACCACGACTCAGCCGTTTCAAGCGCCCGGCTAACGCGCTCAATGGCATCGATATCGCGTGGGACAGGTTGCCACTGTGTCATCCCCGTCGCCCCCGTTTCACTCGCCTGCTGAAGGCGATTCGCTCGTACGAATCGTCTTGAGAACATGCTCGATACGCGCGCTGTACTCCCCGGACTCATCCAACCGGAACGCGAGTTCCGGCGCCACGCGCATATGCAGTCGGCGCGCGACTTCGCCTCGAATGAAGCCAGCCGCCTTCGTCAGTGCCGAGATGGTCGCAGAGCGCTCCTCTTCACTGCCCAACACACTGACATACACCTTGGCGTGCTGCAAATCACCGGAAACTTCCACGCGCGTGATGGTCGCAAACCCGACACGAGGGTCCTTGACGCTGGTGCGAACGATATCCGCGAGTTCCTTTTTCATCTGCTCCGAAACTTTTTGCACCCGTATCCGAGACATCTGTACACCCTCCGTCCTAACTGCACTAGAGGTCACTGAAACAGCGTGGCACAAGCCGCGCTGTTTCAGCACACAAACACGAATTAATCCCGTTTGACAGCTTCCATGACAAACGCTTCAATCACGTCGCCATTCTTGATGTCGTTGAATCTCTCCAACGTGACACCACATTCGAAGCCGGTTTGTACCTCGCGTGCGTCGTCTTTAAATCGCTTCAACGAGTCCAGTTTGCCCTCGTACACGACAATTCCGTCACGAATCAAGCGCGCTTCCGCATCGCGGGACAATTTACCGTCAGTGACATAACAACCCGCTACCGTGCCAATCCGCGAAATCGTAAAGGTTTCACGGACTTCAGCATGCCCCAGCACAACTTCTTTGTACTCAGGTTCCAGCATGCCCTTCATCGCGGATTCAAGCTCACTAATCACGTTATAGATGACGCGATACAAGCGGATGTCCACCTTTTCGGCTTCCGCCATGCGCGTAGCATTGACGTCTGGCCGAACGTGGAAACCGATAATAATGGCGTTCGACGCCGCTGCCAGCGAAACGTCGGACTCCGTAATCGCACCAGCGCCCCGGTGAATCACTTTGACGCGCACACCGGAGACGTCGATTTTCTCAATCGACTGCACGAGCGCCTCGACGGAGCCTTGAACGTCCGCTTTGACAATCACGTTCAATTCCGCGACTTTACCTTCTTGAATCTGTTTATACAAATCGTCCAGCGTCACTTTGGACGTCGTCTGCATTTGTTCCTGCTTCTCGCGACTCATGCGCTTTTCAACCAAGTTGCGGGCACCGCGCTCGTCGTCGTACACGACAAACTGATCACCAGCACTCGGCACACCGTTGAGCCCTTGAATTTCGACCGGCATCGACGGACCTGCTTGCTTCAAACGCCGTCCCATGTCGTTGACCATCGCACGAACACGGCCATACGTCGTACCCGCGACGACAATGTCTCCGACCTTCAATGTGCCGTTCTGAACAAGCACCGTCGCAACCGAACCGCGGCCTTTATCCAACTTGGCCTCAATGACTGTTCCGCGCGGACGGCCATTCGGATTCGCCTTCAGTTCCTGCACATCCGCCACCAACAGCACCATTTCCAGCAGCTCATCGAGACCTTCCTTCTTGAGCGCGGAAATTGGAGCAAAGATGGTGTCGCCACCCCATGCTTCCGGCACGAGCCCGTATTGCGTCAACTCTTGTTGTACCCTGTCCGGATTCGCATCTGGCTTATCAATTTTGTTCACCGCCACGATAATTGGCACATTCGCCGCCTTCGCGTGGTTAATGGCCTCAATCGTCTGCGGCATGACACCGTCGTCAGCCGCCACGACAAGGATGGTCAAATCCGTGACTTGCGCACCACGTGCGCGCATCGTCGTAAACGCCTCGTGACCAGGCGTATCGAGGAACGTAATCGGTCGACCATTGACCTCGACCTGGTACGCACCGATGTGCTGCGTGATACCGCCAGACTCCGTCGCCGTCACCTTACTCTCGCGAATCGCGTCAAGCAAGGTGGTCTTGCCGTGATCGACGTGACCCATAATCGTCACCACAGGTGGGCGAGGCTTCAAGTTTGCTGGATCTTCTTCCTCAATCAGCATATCCAGAGCTTCCTCGTCGACCGGCTCCACGACGTTCAGCGTAACGCCGTACTCACTCGCAATCAATTCCATGGCATCCGTGTCAATTTCCTGGTTGATGGTCGCCATGATGCCAAGCAACAGCAACTTCTTGATGACGTCAGCAGGTTCGCGCTGCAACGCCTTCGCGAAATCACCCACAGACATCGGCCCTTCCACCGTGACCTCCGTCGGCAATGCAGGTGCTTGGCGGCCGCCATTTCGGCGTTTCGACCGCTGTAATTTCTGTTCGTTAAACTCTTCGTGGCGCGCGAAGGATTGTTTGTCGCGACCCTTTTCCTTCTCCTTGCGCAAGCTTCCCGGAGCCGCCGGCTTCTGTTGTGCCGGTGCTATGCCGCCTGCGGCAGGGCGATTCCCTGCTGGCCGGCCACCGCCAAATCCTCCGCGATTGCCGTCGCGGCTCGGACCGCCTGAACGGCCTCCGCCACCGCCGCCAAATCCTCCGCGGTTCCCATCGCGGCTCGGACCGCCTGAACGGCCACCGCCAAATCCTCCACGGTTCCCATCGCGGCTCGGACCACCTGGACGTCCGCCACCGCCGCCAAAACCACTTCGATTGCCGTCACGATTCATGCCGCCTGGTCTACCTCCACCGTTGCTGGAGGCTGGGCGACCATCGCGGCCGCCCGCTCCGCGGGGCCCACGAGAAGAGAAGTTCCCCTGCTCCCTATCCTGACGGGGGCGCCCTTGGCCATCACCGTGGCTAGGACGATCCGTGCCCTGTGCTCGTCCGGCACCTGCACGCGTATCGTCATTGCGACGTTGTTCCCCGTAAGAAGGCCGCCCACCGGTATGCGCGTCGTTACTACGCGGACGGTACTGACCGTTATCGCGCCCGTCCCGACGCGAATCATCTTGGCGGTCACCCTCTCGACTCGTCGGTCTCGCGGTTTGGCCAGTTTGATCAGCCATCACCCGATTGCGTTCCAAGGAAGCGCCCTGGTTTTCGTCGCCCGTGCCCGAAGTCTTACGGGCTGCATTGTCGTCTGTTCGATTATGATTATCCTGTCGTCGCTGCTGTCGCTCGCGCAATTCTTTTTCCACCTCATGCGCATGCCGCTCAGCCGCGCGTTTCTTAACATCTGAAAAGAAGTTTTCCACCTTACCAATCGTCGCCTCATCCATGACACTCATGTGATTGGCGACCGGAATATCCAAACGAGTCAATATCGTCAATATCTCTTTGCTCGACATGTTCAACCGTTTGGCATATTCATACACTCGAACTTTTGTCAATCGCTCCACCTCCGTGTAGTTCACCGAATCGTTCCAGCAGCTTTTTCGCAAACCCAGCGTCGATAATCGCCACCGCAGCTGCTGTATCACGTCCGACAGCCCTACCCAACGTTACTTTGTTGGCAAATGTCACAACCGGAACGCCGTACGTATTCGCCTTGTCGTGCAACTTTTTACGCCCATTGGCACCGGCATCCTCCGTCACCACGACAAGTTTCGCCTGGCCCGAAGTCACCGCAGAAAGGATTCTGTCCTGCCCGTCGACAATCGCCCCAGCGCGGCGAGCCAGCCCGAGAAGGCCCAGAATTTTATCCATCAGCGAGCCACTCACGACGGCTTCACCGCCTGCTGCAATTGCTGTGACAGTTGGGTATACACAACGTCAGGAATGCTTATCTTGAGGGCGCGTTCCAGCGACTTGCGCTTTTGGGCGGCCAACAAGCACGCCTCGTTCGGGCACAAATAGGCGCCGCGGCCATTTCGTTTACCAGTCGGGTCTATAAGCACCTCGTCTTCAGGCGTATGCACAACGCGGATAAGTTCGCGTTTGGGCTTCATCTCTTGGCACCCAACACATTTTCGCAACGGCACTTTTCGAACTGTCGTCATGTACTCCCCTCCCTTCACAATCACGGCGTGCGCCAAAGCATCAAGGTTCCGTCAGCCAGTCATCCGACAATTGCCCGATTTCATCCTCGTCTTCGTCAGAAGCGCCGTCGAAATCGCCAAACAAACCATTTTCCGAAGCCTGCGTCTCATTTTTGATGTCGATTTTCCAACCCGTTAACCGAGCGGCCAATCGCGCGTTCTGGCCTTCCTTGCCAATCGCCAAGGACAACTGGTAATCCGGCACGATGGTCCGGGCCACCTTCTCCTCTTCGTCAATCTGGACGTCGACGACCTTGGCAGGAGACAGTGCATTCGCGACGAAGGTGGCTGGGTCTTCACTCCACTCGACGATGTCGACCTTTTCCCCATTCAGCTCCGTCACCACAGACTGTACCCGCACACCGCGCGTCCCGACGCAGGCGCCAATGGGGTCGACCTCCGGATTTCTCGAGTGGACGGCGATTTTCGAGCGATACCCAGCTTCTCGGGAAACCGCCTTAATTTCCACGACGCCATCATAAATCTCTGGTACCTCGAGCTCGAAAAGTCGTTTCAGCAAACCCGGATGACTGCGCGAAACGACAATCTGCGGTCCTTTCGTGGTCCGCTCCACACGCGCGATAAACACCTTGATCCGGTCGCCCATCTGTAGTTTATCCGTCGGCATCTGTTCCGACTGCGGCAAAATCGCTTCCGTCTCGCCCAAGTCGATATACGCGACACGCGGGTCAATCCTCGCCACAATGCCCGTCACGACCTCTTCCTCACGGTCGACAAACTTTCCGTAGATGACTGAGCGTTCCGCTTCTCGAATGCGCTGCGTGACCACCTGTTTGGCCGTCTGCGCCGCAATTCGCCCGAAATCCCGCGGCGTAACCTCAATTTCGACGACATCGCCAACCTGGTAGTTCGGATTCATATCTCGCGCCGCATCCAGAGAAATTTCCAAACGCGTATCCTCCGGCTCCTCGACGACCGTCTTCCGGGCAAACACACGAACTTCACCATTGTCGCGATGAATGTCGACACGGACGTTCGCAGCCGAATTAAAATTGCGTTTATAACCAGAGATAAGAGCGGCTTCAATCGCTTCTAGGAGTACTTCCTTATCAATTCCTTTTTCCCGCGCCAATTGTTCGAGCGCCTCTAAAAAGTCAACGTTCATGGAAGGGAATCTCCCCCTCTCCGCACCGTATTTTTACAAACTGCACAACGAGTTGATGACATACAATCGATGTCGAGACCTCACGGGGCATGCGCCCACGGACTTCAAAGTTGAACGGCAAGGCGCGCCTGCGCAATCTTCTCAGTCGGGATGACAACCTCTTTCGTCCGCGTCTTGATGCGGATTTCCAAGGTTAACTGCGTCTCCTCATAGTTGCGCAAAAAACCCTCGAACACCTTTTGTCCGTCAAGCGGTTCGTACAGCGAAATGTGTACGTATTCGCCGACCGCCCGCACAAAATCCGCAGGTTTTTTTAGCGGACGTTCCGCGCCGGGAGACGACACCTCAAGGAAGTACGCGGTCGGAATCGGGTCCACGATGTCTAGCTGTTCAGACAGCTGCTCGCTGACTCGGCTGCAATCGTCGATGTCTACACCTTCCGGTTTGTCGATGAAGACACGAAGATACCAATTGGCACCTTCCTTTTTGTACTCCACATCAACTAGCTCAACGTGCTGTGCTTCTGCAATTGGCTGCACCAATCGCTCCACAATGTCTGTCACACGTTCTTTGGCCACACGTCATCCTCCTTGTGCTTTCGCCACCCGTACGCCGAAAAGTGCCAAGCATAAATCAAAGAGTGGGAAATTGCCCCACTCTTGTCCGTACACGGTATACGAAGCCTAACGTCAATATTATATCATCGACAGAAAACGCCTGCAAATACTCCTTTGATTGTCAACTGCGTCGCTTCGTGCTATCGTTTTAGCGGCACTCTACATCTAAGATCAGATTATAGCGCATGTTTATGTGCATGTGGCAGTGCCGAACAGAAGGAGGATCATATGCATACCGAGACAACCCGGATGCGCAATGTCGCCATTGTCGCCCACGTCGACCACGGCAAAACAAGCCTCGTCGACCAATTGCTTCGCCAGTCGGGACTCTTCCGCGACAACGAGCAGGTCAACGAGCGGGCCATGGATTCAAATGACCTGGAGCGCGAGCGCGGCATTACCATTCTCGCGAAAACAACATCAATTCCTTATAAAGATTATCGCATCAACCTGGTCGACACGCCAGGCCACGCCGACTTTTCCGGCGAGGTCGAACGCATCGTCAAGATGGTCGACGGCGTGCTTCTGGTCGTGGATGCATTTGAAGGCGTCATGCCGCAGACCCGCTTTGTGCTCGAAAAGGCGCTCAGCGCAGGTCTCGTCCCTGTCGTCGTCGTCAACAAAATGGACCGGCCCAACGCCCGTCCACTCGAAGTCATCGACGAAGTGCTGGATTTGTTGATTGACCTCGGGGCAAACGAGGAGCAACTCGAGTTCCCAGTCGTCTACACTTCAGCCATCCAAGGCACAGCGACGAACGACCCGGCTGTTCCAGGCGAGAATATGGTCCCCCTCTTTGAAGCCATTATCGACCATATTCCGGAACCCGATGTCGATCCGACAGGCCCGCTCCAATGGCAAGTCACGATGCTCGACTACAACGACTACCTCGGTCGGATCGGCATCGGACGCATTGCGCGCGGCGTCTTGCGCCAAGGTGAAACAGTCGCCCTGATTCAACGCGACGGCACCGTCGTGCAGCGACGCATCGTCAAACTGTTCGCGCACCAAGGGCTGCGCCGCATCGAAGTCGAGAGCGCAACTGCCGGGGATATTGTCGCTGTTGCCGGCATTCCCGAAATTATGGTGGGTGAAACGGTCGCCGACGTAAACGTCCCAGAGGCGCTGCCGCTCCTGCGCATTGACGAACCGACACTGGAAATGACATTCCGTGTGAACGACAGTCCGTTTGCTGGACAAGATGGCACACACGTCACTTCCCGCAAACTGCGGGAACGACTGTTCCAAGAACTCGAATCCGACGTCAGCCTCCGCGTCGAGGAGACAGAAGATGCGGACGTGTTCCTGGTGGCCAGCCGCGGTGAACTCCACCTGTCCATCTTGATTGAGACGATGCGCCGCGAAGGCTACGAGCTCGCCGTCTCGCGTCCGCACGTCATCCTGCGCGAAGAAAATGGCCGCAAACTCGAACCGATTGAGGAATTCGTCGCAGACGTACCGTCCGATGCAGTCGGATCGATCATTGAAGCGCTCGGGTACCGCAAGGGTGAAATGGTCAACTTGCAACCGAGCGAGCAAGGCGATATGACGCGCCTCGTCTTTCACGTCCCGACGCGCGGCCTGATCGGTTTCCGGACGGAGTTCCTGACGCTGACAAAGGGCTACGGAACGATGCACCACCGCTTCCACGAGTACGGCGAGTGGCGCGGTGCGGTCACAACCAGGCGCCAGGGTGTGCTGGTTTCGATGGACACCGGCGATGCGACAGCGTACAGCCTGGGCAACTTGGAAGACCGTGGGACGATGTTTGTCACCCCTGGTACGCCGGTCTACGAAGGCATGATTGTCGGGGAACACACGCGTGAAAACGACTTGACGGTCAATGTCACAAAGGCCAAGCACCAATCGAACGTCCGCTCTGCGACCAAAGACGAAACCGTTCGTTTGAAGGCCGCTCGTACGTTGTCATTGGAAGAGTCGATGACGTACATCGAGGACGACGAATTGTGCGAAATCACGCCGCACGCCATCCGCCTGCGCAAGCGCATCCTGAACAAAAGCGAGCGCGAGCGGGCACAAAAGAAAAAGCGTCAAGACTGATCGAACGCCAGTTTTGGCCTACCGTCATCTGCTTCGATGCAGAAAAAAACACGTCCGTGCGACTTCACTGCACGGACGTGTTTTTTCAGAAACAGTTATTGCACTTGATATATTGGATAGCTGCCCAATTGGACGATACGCACGCCGTTGTCCGCCAACTGCCTCGTGACCGGGCTCAGGTAGGTCGTTATCTCCGCGACGTTCATTTGCGGTGGAAAAGACACGTCCAAATAAAACACGTAATTTCCCAACTGATCTCCCACCGGACGCGACTCCACACGCCCCAAATTTAAACCAGCTTGCGCAAAAGGCGAAAGCGCCCCGACAAGGCCACCCGGGCAATGCGCAACGCCATGCAGGCACAGTGAGACGACATACTCGGTGTACGTCCACTCCGGCGCAAGCGCCCACTCACCCGGTACTGAGAGCTTCAGAAGGTCGCCTTTTGCCTCCGCCGCGCGGCCAACCGGCGCGACCAACGCAAAGCGCGTCGCATTCCCCGGCTGGTCTTCAATGGGATCATCCGACGCAATCAGTCCGTAGCGCTCCGCCGCGCGGCGACCTGCGATGGCAACAGCCGATGTTTGCGCCGCTCCGTCACGCCCCGCCTCCTTTGCGACATATTGGACCGCCTCAGCTGTACTATTCGTCGCAACCGGCAGTGCATTTGGGAACATCTGCGTCAGGTGATGCTGGCACTGCGCAAGCGCCTGTGGATGTGAATAGACTGTGACCACGTCATCGAACGAAGTCCCACTTGGATAAATGGCGTAGTGGTGAATGGGCAGCGTCAGCGCAGCCAGAATCGACAATGATTGCGTCGTCACACCATCTGCAGCCGATTTCATCAGCGTGTCCCACGTCTGTGCGACTGCACCTTGAATGCTGTTTTCAATCGGAACACAGGCTAGCCCCTCACCCGCCACCGCATCGAGTGTCCGGTCAATGACCGTCGGAATGGTTGGGCAGGCGGTAACGGTTGCGCTCGGTAACATTGCGTCACGAAGTCGCAACGCGGCATCATGGCTATGTGTCCCTTCCGGACCAAGATAAAATAATTCCACAATATATCCTCCCGGCTGATGATGACCACTCTACACAGCAGGCCACGTTTTTATGATTATACCGCTGCAAGCTGTAAAAGACGACCAAATTGAAAACGCCCGCCAGATACCTGCATCATCTAGTCGGCAGCTTCGCGTTGCGAATCCAACCAAACGATACAGGTATCTAGCGGGCGTCCAGGGCAACGTTCCGTCTTTAGGCATCCAAAACGAAACAGTCCTTATCTCCCTTAAAACAAATGCGTCACGTCGCGGTACGTGATGGCCACCGCAAACAGCATCAGAATCGCAAAGCCGACAAAGTGGACAAAGCCCTCTTTTTGCGGATCGACCTTGCGCCCACGGACGAGCTCGATAATCATAAACAACAATCTACCACCATCGAGCGCCGGAATGGGAATCAAGTTGAACAAACCCAAGTTTAAGCTGAGCACGCCGGCAATCATCACCACATTCCAAAACCCAACTTTTGCCTGTTGGGTGATGACGTCAGCAATCCCCACTGGACCAGACAACGCGGAAAACTGATGATGCGATATCAGTTGACCGTACGCTTGTACCGTCAGCCCCGTGTCGCGAACCATCTGCACAAAACCGGCCGGAACCGCACGCAGCGGATTGTGCGTGACCGCTGACTCAATTCCGATAATCGCGCCGCCATTTTCCACCTTCGGCGTCACCTGGACGGTTTCTGGCTGCCCCGCACGCGATACAACGAGTTCAAGCGGCTTAAGCTTCCCGCGATCCGCTGCGTAACTCGACTGAATCGAAGAAGCCACATCATCCCAACTGTGGATAGAATGGTGATTGACTTCCACGATTTGATCTCCCGCTCTTAGCCCCGCAGCCTGCGCAGGCGTACCCGGCTCCACTTGACCGATGGTCGTCGTCGCGATGCCAATACAAACGTTGACGATAGAGAATAACACGCCAGCCAACAGAAAGTTCATCACCGGTCCAGCCAGAATCACCGCAGCGCGCTTCCAGAGGGGTTTTCCGAGCATTTGCTCATGCCGCTCCACCAGGGGAATCGAAGAACGCTTGTTCAGCATCACGCGCGCGTACGGTTTTACCTGAAACGTGCGAACGCCTTGTGCTGTATCAATCGCCATCTCCATCGCATCGGTTAAATCGACGCGACGAACCGTGCCAACATAACCCTGCTTCAGGTCCTTGGGATCTCCCAAACGGATAATCCGCAACTCGTCGTCCAATTCATACGCGACGCGCTGCCCAATCGGAAACCACGTCTCCTGCGGTGCTTCACCAGCCATTTGCACAAATCCACCAAGCGGAAGCAGTCGGATGGAATATTCCGTTCCACCACGGTTCCATTTTACAAGCTTTGGTCCGAAGCCAATGCTAAACACCGGAACCGCAATACCACTCTTCTTGGCCACGTAAAAATGTCCAAACTCGTGCAGTGTCACACAGACAAGAAATACACAGATGATGGCGATGGCCGCCCTCACATAGAACTCCAAATTCGAAATGATAGGCAACTGTACATCCGCCTCTCCTCACGTGGTCTCCGACAAGGTAAAGGTACTTTCTGCACATGCCGCCTCACGCTACTACGTCGTTGTTATGCCCCGTATGCTACACGCCGCGCGTAGTCCCGCGCCTGCCTATCCATCGCCAGGACCTCTTCCAACGACTGTGCGGTACCTGGCGCCATCGCCTCCAGTGTCCCTTCCACCAACTCGGGAATTTGGGTAAACGCAATTTTCTCTTGAAGAAACGCTTCAACGGCAATTTCGTTCGCAGCGTTCATCACGCACGGCGCGAGGCCACCTGCTCGTCCCGCCTCAATTGCCAGGCGTAACGCCGGGAAACGTTCCATGTCAGGCTCAGCAAACGACAGTTGATTGTACTGTGCGAAGTCGAGTCGCGGCCACGGCAATTTGACGCGCTCTGGATACGTCAGTGCATACTGAATCGGTAATCGCATGTCGTGGGTCGCCAATTGTGCCATCACGGAGCCATCCGCATACTCCACCATCGAGTGAACAATACTTTCCGGATGTACGAGCACCTTGATCTTATCATATGGTGCATTGAACAAATGATGCGCTTCGATGACTTCAAGTCCTTTGTTCATCATCGTCGCAGAGTCGATGGTGATCTTTTGCCCCATGCTCCAGTTCGGATGACGAAGCGCATCAGCCACCATCACATGCTCCAGTTGCTCCTTCGAGAACGTTCGAAACGGTCCACCCGACGCAGTGAGTATCCACCGTTCCACCTCGTCCGGGCGGCCAGCCACCATACATTGGAACAGCGCACAATGCTCGCTATCGACCGGAATCACTTCGGCACCGGACGCACGAGCGGCTTCCATAATGAAACTCCCCGCCGCTACGAGACACTCCTTGTTGGCCAACGCCAAACGCGCCTTGCGGCGGACTGCCTCCAGCGCCGGACGAATGCCGCGCGCCCCCATCACGGCATTGACCACCACGTCTGTCGGATGTGCGGCACACGCCGCCAAGCCTTCGTCACCGACCAGCACTTCCGGCTTGGAAGCACCCGAGAGCTTTAACATCAACTCATCTCGCGCCGCCTCATCAGCCACGCTGACCAATTCTGGCTGGAATCGTTTCACCTGTTCTGCCAAAACCGACATATTTCGACCAGCGACAAGCACGCTGACACGCACTTCGCCACCCAGGGCGTCGACGACTTCCAGCGTTCGCGTTCCAATCGCCCCTGTCGAACCAAGCACCGCTACGGTTTTCATCTGTCAGGGTCACCTCTCAATTTGGCCTAGAGTGCGCACCGCTCCACCACTGTACGGCCTAATGAAACCAGCCATGGACGCCGTGCACAATGATCCAAAACGCAAACGGAGAAGCAAACAACAGACTGTCGATCCGGTCGAGCATACCTCCATGTCCTGGAAGCAACTTACCAGAGTCTTTGACGTTTGCCGCCCGTTTATACGCGCTTTCAATCAAATCGCCGAATTGACCAAATACGGAAATCACTGCGCCAAGCAATGCGTAAATCCACAAAGCGTATGTAGGATAGGCAATCGCGCCAAATATGACGGCACCTATCGCCCCACCAAAAATTCCGCCCACAGAACCACTGATGGTCTTTTTCGGACTGATTTCTGGCAATAACTTGGGGCCCTTGACGAACCTTCCGACGAAATACGCTGCGGTGTCGGTCATCCAAACGGCTATCAACAACAGCCACAGCCAGAACCAACCCATAGGCATCGCCCGAAGCTCGCTTAAAGAATAGCCCCCGACGGCGATATACAACGCCCCAAATGTATGTACGGCCATCGATTGTACATGCACGCGGTTCAAACTGAAGACGGGCACCGCGATGACAATCGCGACCACGAGAAAGAGTACAGCCGGCTGATAAAAAAAACGTGGGAACCACTCTATCAAACTGACGAGTAGTACCCCATATAGTGTCAATGGACCGAACCATTTTGCTCTGTGCATGGTGGTAAATTCAACGACGCCAGCTACAGTGGCCAGCCACGCCAAGGCCCGCCATGCAGTTGGATTGCCGATGACCAACACCGCCAATACCACGAGTCCCGCCACGGTTGCTGTGATTACGCGTGTCTTAAGCATGCGACACCTACTCTACATCTCCATATCGACGTTTGCGCCCACCGAAATCGAGGATTGCTTGATATAAGTCGTCCTTCCGAAAATCCGGCCAAAGCACGTCTGTAAACCACAACTCAGCGTAAGCCGCTTGCCAAATCAAGAAATTGCTCAAGCGAATCTCACCACTCGTACGGATGACAAGGTCCAGTGGAGGTAACCCAGCCGTGTCCAAATACGACTCGAACCGCTCCTCCGTCAAATCTTCCACGCCAAGGTCGCCCTTCGCCACCGCTTGAGCGAACCGGGACATCGCGGACATGAGTTCGGCACGCCCACCGTAATTCAGGGCAAAGTTCACCGTCATCCCTGTATTTTCAGCCGTTCGCTCCAACGAATTGCGTACCGTCTCCTGCGTGTAAGGAGGGAGTGCAGACGTATCTCCCATAAACCGAACACGCACACCGCGGCTCACCAGTTCATCGATTTCCGAGCGGAAAAATTGCTCAGGCAAATGCATCAAATACTCGACTTCAGGCATCGGCCGTTTCCAGTTTTCAGTAGAGAAAGCATATAACGTAACGCACTCAATCCCAAAATCGTCACACGCACGAATGACCTCGCGCATCGCAATCATTCCCGCTCGATGGCCGGCCATTCTCGGCAGGCCTCGCTTGCGGGCCCACCGTCCATTGCCGTCCATGATAATGCCAACGTGACGAGGCTTGATCTTGAGCGGTGGATGCTCGACTGTCGTTGCACTGGCTCGTTGTCCACGTCCCCAACCTTTGAACAAGTCTCGCATCCTCCTCAGTCGACATAATTACCTTATACTTGCGTAACGTCTTTCTCCTTATCTTCCAACAAACTGTCAACCTGTGCAATGGATTTATCTGTTACTTGCTGAATTTTATCCATTAGCCGCCGTGCCTCATCTTCGGTGATCTCACCATTTTTCTCTGCTTTCTTCAACTCGTCATTGCCATCGCGGCGAATGTTGCGAATGGACACGCGCGCTTCTTCCGCGAGCTTCCGCACCTGTTTCACCAGTTCCTGGCGGCGTTCCTCCGTCAAAGCCGGAATCACCAATCGAATCACGCTGCCGTCATTGGATGGATTCAAACCGAGATCTGACTTTTGAATCGCTTTCTCGATTTCCCCCAACATAGATTTTTCCCAAGGCGAAATCACGAGTTGTCGAGGTTCTGGCGAGGTCACACTCCCCACCTGATTCACCGGCATTTGAGCCCCGTAATACTCGACCATCACTTTATCCAGCATAGCTGGGGTTGCGCGACCCGCACGCACGGAAGCAAACTCGCGTCGCAAGTTTTGTAACGCCTTTTCCATACGCTCTTGAACGTTCTGAATGACTGCTTCACTCATGGGAAACACCCTTTCCAACAATGGTACCAATCGTTTCGCCCAGTACAGCGCGCCGAATATTCCCTTCCTCACCCAGCGCAAAGACAATCAATGGAATATCGTTGTCCATACACAGAGAGGCAGCGGTCGAATCCATGACGCCAAGCCCCTCATTCAGCACCTGCATGAATCCTATTTCATCATATTTCTTAGCGGATGGATCTTTCTGCGGGTCTGCCGTGTACACGCCATCCACGCCGTTTTTCGCCATTAAAATGACTTCCGCTTCGATTTCCGCTGCGCGCAGTGCAGCAGTGGTATCCGTCGAGAAAAACGGATTGCCTGTACCGCCGGCAAAAATGACCACGCGCCCCTTTTCCAAATGACGAATTGCACGTCGTCGAATATACGGCTCGGCGACCTGTGACATTTCGACGGACGTCTGAACCCGTGTATCAACACCGATTTTCTCCAAGGCATCCTGCAGGGCTAACGCATTCAATACCGTCGCGAGCATCCCCATATAGTCGGCCGTCGCTCGGTCCATGCCGCGTGCACTGCCAGAAATACCCCGCCAGATGTTCCCGGCGCCAACCACAATTGCAATCTGGACATCTAGCAGAGCGACATCCTGGATTTGGCGGGCAATGTCGTCAATGGTGACTGGGTCTATACCGTACCCCGCGTCTCCCGCAAGCGCTTCTCCGCTCAGCTTCAAAATCACACGATGATATTTCGGTGTCGTCAAGGCCTTCCCTCCGTCTCCTGAATCGTAGCGCGAACGCTAGAGGAGGGAACACAAGTGTGTTCCCTCGCCATTCGTATTAACCGCGAACTTGCGCCATCACTTCGTCAACAAAATTGTTTTCGGCCTTTTCAATTCCTTCACCAACCACGTAGCGTGCGAAACGGCGAATCGAAATGTTTTCTCCGATGGTCGCAATTTTTTCGCGCAGTAACGTCTCAACCGTCTTATCCGGATCTTTGACAAATTCCTGCTCCAACAAACAGATATCCTTGAAGAACTTGTCGATGCGGCCTTCGACGATCTTATCGACAATGTGTTCTGGCTTGCCTTCGTTCAAGGTTTGAGCACGCAGAATTTCGCGTTCTTTTTCCACCACGTCCGAAGGAACGTCTTCGCGGCGAACATATTGCGGGCTCGCAGCGGCAATGTGCATCGCGACGTCCTTCACGAACGCGCGAAAATCTTCATTCTTTGCAACGAAGTCCGTCTCACAGTTGACTTCGACGAGAACGCCAATGCGTCCACCTGCGTGGATATAGGCTTCCACCAAACCTTCTGCCGCAACGCGACCAGCCTTTTTCGCCGCAGACGCGAGACCGCGTTCACGAAGGACTTCTGTTGCGCGCTCGATGTCACCCTCCGCCTCGGTCAACGCTTTTTTGCAATCCATCATGCCAGCGCCCGTCTTCTCGCGGAGTTCCTTCACCATTGCTGCCGTAATTTCTGCCATTTGCACACATCCTCCTTATGTAGTCGCATCCAAATCGTCGAATGGGAAACGCAATTTACACAAAAAAGGTGACGAGAGCTTCACGCACCCGCCACCTCCCCATCACAATTTACGCAGTGGTTTCTTCTTCACTTTCGCTTTGACCCTGCGCACCCTCGAGAACGGCGTCGGCCATTTTCCCTGTCAGCAACCGCACAGCGCGAATCGCGTCGTCGTTGCCAGGAATCACATAATCGATTTCGTCTGGGTCACAGTTGGTATCGACAATTGCAACGATAGGAATACCGAGCTTGTGCGCTTCGGCAACCGCAATCCGTTCCTTGCGCGGGTCGATGATGAACATCGCGCCTGGCATCTTGGTCATACCCTTAATGCCGCCAAGGAACTTCTCCAGTCGTTCCATTTCTTTTTTGAGCAGAATAACTTCTTTCTTTGGAAGGACGTCAAACGTGCCGTCTTCCTGCATACGCTCCAACTGTTGCAAGCGGCGAATCCGCTTTTGAATCGTATTGAAGTTCGTGAGCGTACCGCCCAACCAACGTTGATTCACGTAAAACATCCCGGAACGTTCCGCTTCTTCGCGAACAGCTTCCTGAGCCTGTTTCTTCGTACCGACGAAGAGAATCGATTCACCAGACGCTGCCAATTCGCGAACAAAGTTGTATGCTTCCTCAACCTTGCGAACCGTCTTCTGCAGGTCAATAATGTAGATACCGTTGCGCTCCGTAAAGATGTACCGCGCCATCTTTGGGTTCCAGCGACGCGTCTGGTGTCCAAAATGAACACCGGCTTCAAGCAATTGCTTCATCGAGATAATTGCCACAATGTTTCCTCCTTTAAGTTTGGCCTCCGAGCAACTCATTCCATTCACCAACTTGGTATCCCAAGCACCAGGCGAATCGTCATTACTCGTGTGAACTCCACGTTTGTGGGCCATTACACCGCACACTAATATAGCATAAGCTGTTACAACAGGCAACAAATCTCCATCACAAATCTGCAGATGGTCGATTTTGAACCGGGATCGACATAATCTCTCGAACGTAATCCACGGCTTCAGGCTGCACATTCAGCTCTGACGCGATCTCCGCTTCTGAACGACCGGCCTCGAGCATGTCCAAAATGACATAGTATAAGTCGTCGCGCACCCCATCGCCAACCGGCGTGGGCGTTTCTCGAACATCCGCTTGTGCAATCGTTTGTGACGCCTTTGACGACACGGCGCCATCATCTTTGACGCCTACATCATCGGCTGTCGACTGAACGGGTTCTTGGGCGATCGGCCGCGCTGGCGACGTCATGGACAGAAAGGGTTTAAGCAACCGCTCAAGCGACTGCTGCGACGCCTCCAGCTTGTCCAGACGAGCCTCAATCGCCCTGGTTCGCTCATCAAACTCTTGATACATGTCTTTGAGCACTCGAATCGCTTCATCCGTCGCTGGGTCTACTGGCGACGACACGCGCGCCATCGGTTTTGCATTCTGCACCGGCCCCAGTTGCGCGCCAGCGCACAGCCACTTGAAAACGCCAAGAAAACCGCCGTACTTCTTCCAGCCGCCAGAAACGATGTACAATACAAAAATTAGAACAATGCACACGATGGCAAGAATCGCTGTGGTCATGAATTCGTCTCACCTATCCATCAAATTTGACGCTGTTCACCCTTCGCCGTGCGGATAAAAAACACGCGCGACGGCAATTCGAAGCGAACAGTTCTACCATAGTGACCACCGACATCTTGTGCAACCACCGGAATATGTAATTCATGTAGCAATTCCGTTGCCGCCTGCAAATTCCGGTCCCCAATTCGCAGTGCCTCTGTCTGCAGGTTGCGAAACATCTGCGCGCCTCCAGCCAATTTCGCCTTGATATGCGGGCGCTGTGCACCAATGCGCACCAATTCGTCAAACAACCAAGGAATGGCAGTGTCTGCGTATTTTTGCGGATGTATAGGATTCGGTTTCGGCGCAGTCGGCAACATGATGTGAACCATTCCAGCCACGTCTCGTCTGTCGTCGTACAAGACCAACCCGACACAAGACCCCAGGCCAGCAGTCACAATCTGCCCGGGGCCATACAGGACCGCGCCTTCCGCGATACCAATTCGAAGTTGTTGCTCCACTTCACTCATGCAAAGCCGCCCTTCGTAGCACTCGAAGGAGCGTCTGCATGCCTTCCGCATCCGGCAACAAGAAAAAGTGGCCGTGAATCGCAGACTGTCCCTGCGCCAACGTCGAACTAATCAATATCGCCTCGTTGTCCTCGTACCCCGTCAACATCAGACCCACGTCGAGCACCGCAGCAGCCATGTCAATGGCCACGGACGGCACCGATTGGTTCAACTGAATGTTACACAGGTCACTAATGGCCGTCACGTAGGCGCCCGTCAGAATGTTTCCTACTTCAGCTATCGCCGACAAATCGAGGTCGGAGTAGTCCTCCCTCGGCGCCTGTACCGGCAATAACTGATCTAACAGGCGGTCAGCCGTATCCAGCGTGAACAAGACAAACATATTGCCGGAAATCTGGCCATCAATCCGGATGAATACCGCCGCCACAATGGCTTCGGGTCCGCCCACGACATCCACGATGTCGGCAAAAGGGCACACCCGAGCAGCGGTAACAGACATCGTAATGCGGCCTTGTAACAGTACCGACAACGCTGTCGCGGCGTGCCCCGCCCCGATGTTGCCGAACTCACACAGGGCGTCCGCCGTTACCTCATCCAGTTTTAGGCCACTCATCCGCGAACCTGCTTTTCTACCTCGTGAAGTTGCGCCACCTCGACGTCAGAAAGGATACGTTCCAAGTTGAGAACCACCATCAGCCGTTCGCCAACGCGGGCCACGCCATCCAAATAAACCGCCTGTAGTCCACCCACAACCGCAGGTGCCGGTTCAACGGCCGCCTCGTCGATCGAGACCACATCCTCAACCGCATCGACAATCAACCCGACCGTCATCTCGTCGACCTCGACGACGACAATGCGACGAGCGTCATCCCCTACTTCACTCTGACCTCGCAGGCCAACGCGTTCCCGAAGGTCAATCACCGGCGTGACGGTTCCTCGCAAATTCGCCACGCCCTTTATGTAACTCAGCGTACGAGGCACTGGCGAAATATCGAGCATGCGCTCGACAGACATCACTTGCTCCACTCTCGCACCATACAACTCATCGCCAATTCTCATCGTCACACACTGTAATTCGGCCATTTATCCCAACTCCTTTTTAGGCACCCAATTGAAAGACTTGGTGCAAATCGACAATTAATGCGACATGACCATCTCCGAGAATGGTCGCGCCGGAAAACACCTTGACGCCTTCCAGATATTTGCCTAAAGGTTTGTTGACGACTTCCAATTCGTCGATCACGTCATCAACCACCAGCGCCACATAACGCTTCCCCTCTCGGCAAATGACCGTCTGCCAAACGTCTTCCGTCGTCGTCTTCGACGAGAAGAAATACGCGCCCAAATCAATCATTGGCACGACACCTTCGCGAAAATTGACGACCGGCTGTTCGTGCACGAACTCGACATCCTGCGGCGCAATGCGCGCAACTTCTTCAATCCCACTGGTCGGCAACGCAAACAGCTCGTCCCCGACTCGGACTAACATCGCTTGCAGAATGGTCAGCGTCAGCGGCAATTCAATGAGAAATGTACTCCCTTGACCAGGAACCGATTCAATCCGGATAGTGCCGCCCAACGACTCGACTTTGCCGCGAACTGCGTCAAGCCCTACGCCACGACCCGAAATATCCGAAACCGTTGCGGCTGTACTGAAACCTGAGGCAAACAGCAAGTCGTAGACTTGCGCATCGGACATCGCCGGGGCCTTGGCCGGATCGACAATGCCCTTCTTGATAGCTGAAGCGAGTACTTTATCGCGATCGATCCCGCGACCATCGTCACTCACTTCCAAATACACGTGGCCGCCAGAAGCATACGCGGCCAAACGAATGACACCCTTGCGCGGCTTCCCCCGTTGTTCGCGGTCAGCAGGCGACTCCAGGCCGTGATCAGCGGCATTGCGCAACAGGTGAACCAACGCCTCACCCATCTCATCCATAACCGTCCGATCCATTTCGGTCTCAAGTCCCGTCATCTCAAAGTCGAACTCGCGGTCAAGCGTCTTTTGCAAATCCCGCATCATCCGCGGGAAGCGTTGGAACAGCGACTCGACAGGCATCATCCGCATGCTCATGACACCATCCTGCAGCGAATCGGACAACCTAGCAATCTGTTCGCTGACTTCGCGCAGTTCAGGATTTTCACTCGCCCTCGCCAACAACTCCAACCGAGTTCTCGCGATGACCAACTCGCTCAAGACGTTCATAAACTCGTCAATACGACTAACCGGCACGCGCAGCGTCTGTTCACGATGGCGAGGTGCAGCCTGTTTGCCGCCGGACGCAGGTGCGGGTGCAGAGGCAGAGGCAGCAGGCGCTTGTTCAGACGAAGCCTGCTCGACTGGTTTGGCAGCCGACGCTACCGGGGTTGGTGTGGTGGCTTGTGCAGCGGTTTTCAGGTCGGAAAGTTGTACGATGTCAACCTGAGCAACCTCCGCGATGTCGGCCACTGCTGCGCGCAGGGCGTCGAACGTGCCATTGTGCAAAACGACCGCCAATTCTGCGGCGCCAGTGAACGATCCCTCTTCGAGTACCGGAACATCCGGACTGGTCGCGAGACATTCGCCGAACGGTTCAAGTGCCCGCATGACCATCACCATCCGCACACCTCTCATGACACAATCCGCAGTCAGTTCAACGCGGACGACCGCCACCTGGTTCCCTTCAGCTTGCAGGGACTCGAGCATGGCAATCATCTCTGGCGCAAATGAGGCATTTTCCGCGGCAGACGCTACCGCACTCGCCGCGACTTCATTTTGCGCACGGGCCAAAGCGTCCAGCACCGTCTGATGGTCTATCCCCTCTTCGCCCGCACCATTGCGAATCGCTTCGACGTGCTCTGTCAATCCGTCAATGGCCTGGAACAGGACGTCGACGATAGAACTGTCAAAACGCTCTGGATGCTGGCGAAAATACCCCAGCGCATCCTCCATATGGTGGGTCAAATCGGCCATTTTCTGAAATCCCATGGTCGCACTCATGCCCTTGAGCGTGTGCGCCGCTCGAAACATCGCCGCAAACGTGTCATCGTCTGCGCCCTGTTGCTCCAGCACGAGACACAGTTCACTTAAAACATTTAAATTTTCATCTGTCTCTGCTAGAAATGCGTCAAGATAATCCGCCGTGTCCAAATCATCGACCTCCAGGAACTAATCTAATCCGTGCCGTAGGTGTGTCGCGAGGACGTCCGGAATCTGCCAAAGCGGCACGACCTCAGTTGCCGCACCGCGCTCCACCGCCGCCTTCGGCATTCCATAAATCACCGCAGTGCGCTCGGACTCAGCCACCGTAAATGCGCCCGAATCCTTTAGTTTCAGCAAACCGTCAGCGCCATCGCGCCCCATACCCGTCAAGAGTACACCGACCAGTTGCAGACGGCCCACCAATTCCAGCACAGAGTGAAACAGTACGTCGACAGAAGGTTGGTGCCCACCGACCGGCTCCTCCTTCCGAATCGACAAACCAACTGTCGGTCTGCCTGCCTGCACTCGCATTTGCATCCCGCCAGGGGCAATATACACGTGGCCCGGTTGTATCACGTCGGCGTCTCTTGCCTCCGACACGTGCCACTGTGAACTATCGTTGAGCCGCTTGGCCAAGTTCGCAGTAAAGCCAGAAGGCATGTGCTGCACGACACAGCAGGCCACGCCATCCATCACCGGGAGCGCCTGAAACAGTTCAGTGAGCGCCTTTGGCCCGCCCGTCGACGTGCCGACGACCACCAGCGCGCGCAACCTAGACAAGTGTGTATTAGGCGCTGTGTCCACTGTCCCGTCCACCTTTACGCGATCTCAGCCCCAACAGGCGTTCGAAAAAACCGGATACGCCGACTCGCGGTGTCACTACATCACGTCGGACAAAGTTGGTAGCAACTTGCAAGTAACAGGAAGCCGCACGACTTTTTTCCGCGTGGGCGACCACCGGCACCTGCCGCATGACCGCCTCACTGACGACGGCATCCTCGAGGATATAACCCAACGCCTCGATGTTCACGTCGAGAAACCGGGTCGTCACGCTCATCAGCGTCTCGGCGGATCGCTTTGCGGCCGCAAACGACGAGGCCCGGTTGACCACCACGCGGGTGGGTGGTAAAGCACTGCGTTGTACCAAAAGCTTCATGAACGCGTAGGCGTCGGTCATCGAAGTCGGCTCCGGGGTGGTCACGAGAATCAATTCGTCACTCGCCGAGATGAGCTGACGGCTGACCTCATTGACGCCAGCGCCACAATCGAGCAATACGATGTCGTAAAGCACACTCAACTCGTGTAACTGCGCAAGCAAACGGCCGTAGTCCTCGACGGATAATGTGGAACTGTCGAACAGCCCGTTTCCGCCGGAGATAAAGGACAGTCCGTATACAGAGTGCTCGACGATATCGGCCAGGCGTCTGCCGGACAGCGCGTCTAACAGACTGTGTGACGGCGTGACATTCAATAGCACCTCAATATTCGCGAAGCCGACGTCCGTGTCCATAATCAACACCCGAACGCCTTCGCGCGCGAGGCCCATGCCAAAATTGACGCAAAAGTTGGACTTGCCAACGCCACCTTTGCCACTGCCCACAGCAATTACCTTTGCCACGCTCTCCCGCGGCCGCGCGTCGAGAGAATCGCCCAGCGCGTGCTGCATACGCGCGCGCAGCCGAGCAGCCTGGTCATTCACTAGCCCCACCTCCCAGCCACCTGCTCAGGATTTGCTCGACCGACAAGATATCAATATCGTCCGGCACGTTTTGCCCAACCGTCACATACGACAACGGGCGCTTGTACTTGGTGAGCAGCGCAGGAATACTTCCCAACGTGCTCGTCTCGTCCAGTTTCGTAAACAAAAACTTGTCGATACCAAACGGATTGCAGGTGGTGACGAGCGCGTCGAGATCGTCTGGTTTGGCGGTGAGCGACGCAACCAAAATGGTTTCGTCAGGCGCTAGACTGCCAAGCAGGGACTGCGTGTTCGCCACCGTTTCCGGCTTGCGAAAGTTTCTCCCGGCGGTGTCCACCAAAATCAGATCACAGCCAGATAGCTCTGCCAACCGCAGAGGAAGTTCCTGCGCATCATCGACCACGAGCATCGGGACGCCGAGAATGTCCGCATACGTCTTCAACTGCTCGACGGCGGCAATGCGGAAGGTGTCTGTCGTTAACAGCCCGACGCGGCGCTTTCCGGCCAACACGTATAAAGCGGCAATTTTGGCAATCGACGTCGTCTTGCCGACACCCGTCGGCCCCACGAAGGCGACGACCCGACTATCCTGCGATATGGGCATTGGGGTAGCGAGATCGCCTAATTCGTCCAAAATCACCTGCTGCACGCGCGACAACGCAGTCGACATCGGCACTTCAGGGTCATTTGCAGTCGCCCTTTCCGCCCATTGGCGAGCCACTTCCTCGCTGACGCCTTGCGCTCGCAAAAATGTCTCGCATTCACTCGCCACAGGCACACCGTCCCGGCTGCCCACTTGCGTTTGAAGCATGGCTTTGAGCGACGCAAGTTCCCTTAAGACGTCCTCTACAACAGGCGCTTTGTCTCGATCCTGTAGCGCGGACGCGGGCTGCATCGCAGCAGCCGTCGCTTGATACGCGCCAAACGCGCCCGCGAGCGCCGCCCCGAAACTTGGCTCTTCCAACACGTCTGTCGCCTCAGGCCGAGTGTCAGGGGCAGTATCCCGACTTTCCTTACGTGCGGGTGCCGCAGGCGCCTTGGCACCATTGCGGACGACATCGTGGTGTAACGGGATATCCCCGCCAACCGCCGCAGTCACTTCGAGGCGTTTTTGCCAACGCAAGCCGAGCCACTTCTTCACGCGCACTTTCTTCGTGCTGAGAATGACCGCATCTTTTCCTAAATCTTTGCGGATGGACATGACCGCTTCCGGCATGTCACGAACGATATACCTTCGAACAATCATCACAGATTCACCACGCCGCCGCTTTGAATTTCAACCGTTGGATCTAACTCGTTATAGGACAACACCACGACATCGGGCAGATAGCGTTCAATCCACCGGCGCACCGGCAACCGCAACTGCGGATGGACCAACAGCACCGGCGTTTTACCCAGTGCCTGAAGCTTGCCAGACTCCTCCTGCAACCGTGCGATGACGCGTTGGGCCTGCGCCGGATCCATCCCGATGAAGGCACCCCCCGGCCGCTCGACGAGCGACTGTTGAATCTGCTCCTCGATGGTGGCCGACAGCGTAATGACCGCCATCGGTTCACCCGGTACGGAGAACTGGTTGCAAATTTGACGAGCCAAGGCCTGTCGAACCTGTTCGGTCAAGACGTCGGGATCTTGCGTTTGCCGAGCCGCATCCGCCAATGTTTCGAGAATCGTCACCATGTCGCGAATCGAAATTTTCTCCCGCAACAAGTTGCTGAGCACATTTTGAATCTGACCCAGCGACAGCGGATTTGGATAGACGTCGTCGACAGCGGCCGGATTGGTCGTCTTGACGTGATCCAAGAGGGACTTCGTCTCCTGGCGTCCAAGCAGTTCATGGGCGTGTCGACGGAGGACCTCAGTTAGGTGTGTCGCAATGACCGACGGCGGATCAACCACCGTATACCCGTTCGCCTCAGCCTGCACGCGCATCCCTTGGTTGACCCAAATCGCTGGCAGCCCGAACGCCGGATCTTTCGTTTTGACACCCTGAATCGCAGGATTCTCCACGCCAGGGCTAAGGGCCAACCAGTGTCCCATGACAATTTCTCCTTCTGCCACTTGAACACCTTTTAGCTTAATGGCGTATTGTGTCGGTTTTAGTTGAATATTGTCGCGCATGCGCACCATGGGAATGACAAGCCCCAACTCAATCGCCAACTGGCGGCGAATCATCACAACGCGCTCGAGAAGGTCTCCACCCTGCTTGCTATCGACCAGTGGAATCAGCCCATAGCCAAACTCAAACTCAATCGGTTCAACCGTGAGCAGATTGAAGACGTTCTCCGGTTTTTTCGTCTCGGCTTGTTGCGATCTCGCCGCCTCCTCAACCTGCTTCACCTGCGACTGTTTCTTCTTCTGCTGCAGGCGCCAGCCGCCAATCGCGGCCGCTGCAGAAACCGGAAGCACAGGGAAAATGCCAATGGGCGTCACGACCCCGAGCAGAAAAATCACAATCGCGACAATGAACAGCGCGCGCGGGTAACCAAACACCTGCGAAACCACGTCTGTCCCCAGGTTGTCTTCGGAAGCCGCGCGTGAAACCATAAGCCCTGTCGCTGTGGACAACAGAAGCGCCGGAATCTGACTGACCAAACCGTCGCCGACGGACAGCAGCGTATATGTGCTGAGTGCCTGTTGGAACGGCATGTGGTGCATGGCGATGCCAATGATGAAACCGGCGACGATATTGATGCCGACAATCAGCATCGACGCAATCGCGTCACCTTTGACAAACTTTGAGGCACCGTCCATCGCGCCATAAAAATCCGCTTCGCGTTCAATCGTCTGCCGCCGCTTACGCGCCTCTTCCTCCGTGATGAGCCCAGCATTCATATCCGCGTCAATCGCGATTTGTTTACCAGGCATCGCATCAAGGGTAAAGCGTGCAGCCACTTCCGCCACGCGTTCAGCACCTCGCGTGATGACGATAAACTGCACGATAATGATGATTAAAAACACCATAAAGCCGACAACGGCGTTGTTGCTGATGACGAAATCGCCAAACGCCTTAATGACGCTTCCTGCATCAGCTTGCCCTAAAATCAATCTCGTCGACGAAATGTTGAGCGTCAACCGAAACAGCGTCGTGATGAGAAGCATTGACGGAAAGACCGAAAAGTCGAGCGGTTCCTTCGTGCTCATAGCGACCAATAAAATCGTCATCGACACGAAGATATTGACGATAATCAACATACTGAGCAGTGGCTTAGGTATCGGAATGACAATCATGACGATGATTCCAAGCACAAACATCATCACGAACAGATCTGTCCGTTTCGCCAACTTCATGAATCGTCACCCCCTTGCCGCCTGCTTAAGTCGATAGACATGTGCGAGCACTTCTGCCACCGCCTGATACAATTCCTGGGGCACGGCGTCCCCAACTTCTGCTACTCGATACAACGTCTGCGCCAGGGGCCTGTTTTCGACCATCGGCACACCGGATTCTGCCGCGCGCTCTTTAATGCGCTGCGCCAAGTTGTCTGCCCCCTTGGCGATGACCTGCGGCGCCGCCATCGACTGGCTGTCATACTTGAGCGCGATGGCAAAGTGTGTCGGGTTGGTCACGACGACATCCGCCTTTGGCACTTCTTGCATCATTCGCCGGAATGCCAATTGCCGGGCGCGTCTGCGGATCACGCCCTTAATCTGCTGATTTCCTTCCATTTGCTTCATTTCATCTTTGACTTCCTGTTTCGTCATTCGGAGTCCCCGCTCGTACTCGAATCGCTGATAGAGAAAATCAAAGAAGGCGAGCATCACCATACACACCGCGATGCGAATGCCCAGCGAGAACACCATACTCCCAACGGCAAACGGCAGTTGTGTCACATCCACCTGTGTGAAACCGCGAATTTCCGACGCGGATGGCACGACCACGCTATAGCCGACGAAACCAATCAACATCAACTTCAGCAACGACTTACCCAACTCAACCAACGTGCGCGTGCTAAACATCCGTTTCAGACCGGCTAGCGGTTGAATTCGGCTAAACTTTGGAGCCAAAAGCATTGACACAAACATCGGGCGCACCTGCGCCACAGACACGGCCACGCCAATCAACAGCGCAATGCCGACCACGGGTAGCAGCGCCTTCACAGCCGTCGCTCCCTGCATCAAAAACAACTGTGTGACCGTACTCGTCGTCCATTGCGACGGCACTTGCATCGTCAAGTCCCGCTCCATCAACGACTGCCAACTGCCCCAAATCATTGATCCGGTGAAGCGAAGCGCCACCAAAATGGCTGCAAGCACAAGCGCGGATGTGAGTTCTGGACTACGCGACACGTTGCCCTTGCGGCGCGCTTCTTCCCGGCGCTTCGGCGTCGCGCGCTCGGTCTTGTCTCCACTGTCAGCAAACCGTTGAAGTTGTAAGTCCATCACACCGCGTCACCCCCCTATCGCTTGCAGGACTACTTGTAACTCGCGAAACACGAATGAAAAAATCTGATTGAATAAGTAGACCGTACCGGGCATGACGATGGCAAACATCGCGAGTCCGGCAAACAACTTGACTGGCAGACCGACGACAAACACGTTCATCTGCGGAACCGCACGCGATAAGAACGCAAACGTCACATCGCTCAAGAACAGTGCCGCAAGCAACGGTGCCGCCAATTCCACGCCCATCGACATCACGAGCCCCATCAGCTTGAGAAGGAATCCGGGCCAATCGCTCGGCAACTGAAACGCGCCGATGTGGACGATGGTGAAACTTTGTAACACCGCCAGCATCAACCCATCCAGGCCCCCCATCCCGAGGAAGTACAACGTGAACAAGAGATTGTACACATTGCCCATGATGCCCATCTGAGTAGTCGATCCCGGTGCGACAAGTTGCGCCATCGAAAAGCCAATTTGGATATCTACAGCCTGTCCCGCGATGGATATCGCAGAAAAGACCAGCGTCGCAATAAACCCCAACATCAAGCCGATGATGGCCTCCATCACGCCGTCGACGACAAATTGACCAGGGTTGGTTAAAATATCCGGCACACTCGTGTCGATACTAGGCGCTGCAATATACGCCAATCCGAACGCCAAACTGATCTTGGCCAACCGCGGCCAAACATTCATCGACATCAGCGGCGAAGCCGCAATAAACGCGATGGTGCGCAAACTCACTAATAGAAACAAGTTAAAGTGCTCGAGTACGTAATTCATCGAACTACATCACGTAACTCATTAAGTTCGATAGAATGTTGCTCGTAAAATCTGTCAGATTGGTGAGCATCCACGGACCAAACACCAGTAGCGCGACCATCACCGCGACGATTTTCGGCACAAATGCGAGCGTCTGTTCCTGAATCTGTGTCGTCGCCTGAAAAATACTGATCAAAAGCCCCACTGCCAGTCCTAACAGCAACACTGGCGCGGTGAGTTTGACCACCAGCCACATAATTTGCGCCCCAAGCCCCATGACAAACCCATCGCTCATTGCGTACAACCCCCTTCGGCCTATGTCGCGTATCCTGCCAACAGCGATTTGACGACGAGGTACCAGCCATCCACCATGACAAACAGGAGAATTTTAAACGGAAGTGAAATGACCACCGGCGGCAACATCATCATGCCCATCGACATCAACGTCGTCGCGACGACCAAATCGATGACCAAGAACGGAAGATAAATCATAAAGCCAATTTGGAAGGCCGTCTTCAACTCGCTGATGGTATAAGCCGGAACCAGAGCGCTGAGCGGAATAGACTGTGGATGTTTCGTGACATCCTTGGGTATTTGCTCATGCCGATATTGCATGAATAATTCCAGGTCCGTCACCCGCGTCTGCTTCTCCATAAACACCTTAAATGGAAGTTCCGCGCGTTGCATCGCCACTGTCTGCGATATTTTGCCGTTCAAGTACGGTTGCAGGGCCTGCTTGTTCGCCTGCTGAAGCGTTGGCTCCATCACGAACATGGTAATAAACAACGCCAGTCCAATCAGGACTTGGTTCGGCGGGGTCGTCTGCAACGAGAGTGCATTGCGAATAAACGACAAAACGACAATCACGCGCGTGAAACAGGTCATCAGAATCAGCGCAGCGGGTGCCAGCGTCATGACGGTCAGCAGTAAAATAATCTTCACCGTGTCCGCCACGGAACTCGGACCACTGCCACTGCCAATACTCAAGTTGACACCAGGAACGACAGAGGAACTGTCCGTCGCCGCGTGAACAAAGCAAAACGTTCCGCCAAAAAGCCACGCGCACAATACGGCCAACGAGCCAAGCCAAAGCCAGCGGTTTCGTAATCCATGTTTTAAAATCTTTTTCACCGCCGTTCCCCTATTCGTCCCGATGCGGATGGCGCCGCAGTTCTGCAAGGGCACTACTCAACGCTTGTCCAAACGAGGAAGGGTCTTGTTCGGCGACCCCTTGTTCATAGCTGTCGGTGACCTCGGCCAATAGCGAAACATCCTCCCCGACACCGATGAGAAACCGCTTCTCTCCGACTTCAACCACCTGCACCGAACGGTTTGGGGCCAACTGACGCGCCGCCAACACCTGGATAGCGCCGCGCTGCTGAACGTTCGTGCGCTTCGCCAAAAAGCGCACCAACAGGACAATCATGAGCACGACGACCACCAACGCAATGACGACGTTAATGTAGTAGTGCACACCAGGTGCGCCGACCGTCACTGGCGCCGTGGCATTCGTCGTCGTATCCAACGCTATTCGCAGATTTGGATGGATGACGTTCCACATTATCGGCACACCCCCATATGACCCTTCCCTTTGGCGTTGCCCATCACGAAGTCAAACATCATTTACCCCAGCGCCTTTTTAACCGCTTCAATCACGCGGTCAGCCTGAAATGGTTTGACGATAAAATCTTTGGCACCAGCTTGAATCGCGTCGATGACCATCGCCTGTTGCCCCATCGCCGAACAGACAATCACTTTCGCGCTGGAATCAATCGCCCGAATGCGCTTCAGCGCTTCAATGCCATCGACTTCCGGCATGGTGATATCCATGGTCACCAAATCGGGCTTCAACTCCTGGTATTTCTCGACTGCCTGCGCACCATCCGCAGCCTCGCCGACCACCTCAAAGCCGTTTTTGGAAAGGATGTCTTTAATCATCATGCGCATGAATGCCGCATCGTCTACTACCAAAATCTTTGCCAATTCCATTCACCTCAACTGTTTAATTTGCGTGTTAGGAGAGTTTGCTGACACGTTGATCCTGGCTGATGATATCGGTGACGCGAACGCCAAAGTTTTCGTCGATCACGACGACTTCCCCAATGGCAATACGCTTGTTATTCACAAGGATATCAACCGGCTCACCAGCGAGCTTGTCCAGCTCCAGAATGGACCCAGGCGCCAGTTCCAAAATTTCGCGAATCACCTTTTTCGCCCGCCCCAGCTCGACCGTCACATTCAAAGGCACATCGAACAACAGAGACAGATTGCGCGGTGGCGCGGCGTTCTGGGAAACGTCATCAAAGTCCGCGAACTCTGGCTGCCGAACTTGAATCGGCGGCTGCTGCGCCGCACTAGCCGCGGTCTGTCGCGGTACGCTAGGCGGTGCTGACGGCGTCGCATTCGCCATCGCCGCATACGCGCCGTGCGCAACGCTTTGCGGCGTGGTGGCCATCGGAGTCGGTTCCGAAACCGGCGTCTGCGTTGCAATCGGTTGGCTTGGTGCAGGCGAATCCACCTGCGGTGCCACTGTCGCCGCGGATTCCGACGAACTCGATGCAGGCCCAGCCAGGAGCGTCGCGACCATTTCGCGCGCAAAGTCCAGCGGCAACAATTGCATGATTCGCGAATCAATCAAATCGCCGACTTTGAGCTGAAACTGCACATTGACGACGGTCTTTGTGTCAAATGCGCGTTGGCCCGGACGGGAGAAGTCGATAATATCGACTTTTGGCGGCGAGATGTTGATGTAGCGCCCAAACATCTGGCTCATCGAGGTGGCGGCCCCGCCCATCATCTGGTTCATCGCCTCGCCGACGGCGCTCAAATGCAGTTCGTTCAGTTCCCCTTCGACATTGGTGCCGTCGCCGCCCATCATCAAGTCGGCAATCGTCTTGGCGTCATCCACCTCGATAGCCAATGCGTTAGAACCAATCAATCCTTCGGTGAACTCCACAGCCACCAACACGTACGGCTTCGGAAAATTTTTCTCAACCTCATCTGCATCAATCAACGATACCGTGGGGGTCGTAATATCCACCCGATGCTGTAACAAAGCCGACAGCGAAGTGGCCGCCGAACCAAAGCTGATATTGCCGATTTCACCGAGTGTATCCGCCTCTTCCGGCGTCAACGCAGCCGCCGTGGGCTCTTCTCGATTCCCGTCGCCGCTGAGCAGCGCATCAATTTCCTCTTGCGAAAGTTTCACCTGATCACTCATTATCGCTTGCTCCCTCCCATTCGCGGAGAATCTTCACGGCGTAGTTGCGGTTGCGCTTGCCGATACTCCCCCAATACGCGGCGGTGCCATCGACATACACCAGCGCCGGATCGCGGATAGACTGGCGAAGTAAAATCGTGTCGCCCACTTCCAAATCCAAAACTTCATTCACGGTCAATTCGGTCGATCCCAACTCAACCTGCACCTCGACAGGCACCTTCAGCACATGCGCCGTAACGACTTGTTCCTCTTCCGCCACGTTGTGCTGACGCCGTCTCGAATCCAGGAAATGGCGGTTGGTCAACGTTGGCATAATCGGTTCGACTGTCGTATGTGGAATGCACAAGTTGATTAGCCCTGTCGTATCGCCGATGCGAACACTCATGGCGATGACCAACACGGTTTCGTTCGGCGTCGTCAACTGCAAAAATTGCGGATTGCTTTCGAGCCCCACAAACTCCGGCTCGAGTTCCACAACGCCACGCCAGGAATCAGCCAGGAGGTCTGCCGCCGGCGTGATCAGCCGACGCATGAGGGTCATCTCGATGTCCGTCAACTCGCGTTCTCGATATGGACCAACATTGTCGCCTCCCATGAACCGGTCGAGCATCGCAAACACCACTTGAGGATTCATCTCCAGGACTACTCGTCCCTCGAGTGGCGCCATTTCCATCAAGTGCAAGACCGTGAGCACAGGAATCGAACGAATGAACTCCTCGTAAGGCACCTGATCTACCGACTCCACCTGAATTTGAATCACCGTGCGAAGCTGACCCGACAGATGGGTGGTTAAGAGCCGGGAGAAATTCTCGTGAATTCTACGCAACGCGCGCAGGTGATCCTTAGAAAACCGCATGGCTCGGCGAAAATCGTACGAACGGACTCGCGCGGCGTGATCGTCTGCCCGAATCTCATTGGCGTCGATCTCACCGTTGTGAATGGCCGACAACAACGCATCGATTTCCGATTGTGATAAAACTTCTGACACGACGTTCGCCCCCTTTCGCGATTTACTGCACGAGCACCTGCGAGAAATACACGTTCGTCACGTTCCCCGTATCAAGCATTCCATTGATGTCCTTTTGAATGACCTGTTTGAGGTTGTTCAGACACTTGTCGTTTCGCAACTGGTTTGGCGTATACTGCCGCATAATCTCGTTGACGTCATCCTGAATTTGATACTGCATCAGGCTGAGTTCCTTCTTGGTGGATTTATTATCCGCCTGAAGCGTCAACGTAAATTGAATTAAGCCGGACGATTCCAGATTAGTTGTCATCTGTGGCAACGTCACCTGCAACGCGGCTGCCTCTTTTGCCGATAGCGCGTGTGCCTTCGCCGTGCCTGTGTGATGTTGGTGCTTCATATACATCGCAACTGCGACACCGCCGCCCGCGATGACTAAAATTCCGATGATGATGAGAAGCATCACCCGTACAGGGCTTTTCATCTGTCTACCCCCTTACCCGCTTGCGCCGCCACCAAACCAATTCTCCGATAGAACGCAGTGACGATTTGTTCAATGGCACTAGGCCGCTCTTGGACCAGATACTTGTGCCCATTGGACAACGTGATGACAGAATCCGGCGTCGCCTCGACGCTTTCAATCAACATCGGATTTAGCCATATCTCTGAGCCGTTTAGCCGTGTCAGCCGAACCATGATTCTCTCTCTTTCCCAGGTCACTCTGCGCCCTTAGCTAGGGCGCGCAGACCCGTTCACGTTTACGAGTTCTTCATATTGACGAGCGCCTGCAGAATCGAGTTGTCGGTCCCAATCATATGGGTGTTGGCCACATACGCGTTCTGCGCGACAATCATCTCTGCGAACTGGCTGGACAAGTCGACATTCGATCCCTCCAGCGCACCAGACTGAAGCGTGCCCGCGTTGCTTTTCCCAGGCAGTGAATAAGACGCCGGACCAGAAGCGGTCGTTACGCTAAACAAGTTGTCCCCCTGCTGTTCAAGCCCATCCTGGTTTGGCACGTTCGCGATGGCAAGATAGCCGACGACACTCGTAGTTCCATCCGTATTGGAAACCGTGATGCTACCATCGCTGCCAATTTGGACATTGGGGTTGGCCGCGACATTACTATCCAGGGTCTTTAGATTGATATTCGTCAACTCGCCAGCCGTTGGATTGCCAGACGTAGCATCCGTACTAGACCACCCCTGCGCAATCATTCCATTTGGCAAAACGAGGTTATCATTATTGTCGACGGAGAAATCCCCGGCGCGAGTGTAATAGGTGTCGCCACTGGCGTCTTTGACGACAAATAGACCGTTGCCGTTAATCAGGACATTCGTCGGAATGTCCGTCGTATCGGTCGCACCCTGCGAGAAGTCCATCGCCGTCGACGCCACTTTTACGCCGAGACCGACCTGCTGTGGATTCGTACCACCCTGCGTGGCGGTACCCGAGCTACCCCCAGCGAGGGTCTGACTCAAGATGTTGGCAAAATTGGTGCTGCTCGACTTAAAACCGACCGTATTGACGTTGGCGATGTTGTTGCCGACGACGTCGAGATCGGTCTGAAACGCCTGCATTCCGGAAATGGCTGAGTTCATTGAACGCAACATGTGTATTCCTCCTCAGTTGTGTGCCGCGCTATCGGATCAGTCGGTCACCGACAGCCAAGCTTCCTCTTTGTGGTCCAGCTAGTTCACAAAAACGACACTGTCAATTTGGGTAACAATCGGATGATCCTTGTTTTCCATTGCCGTAACGACCGTGCGTGACGGCAAATTGACCACAAACCCAGCCTGTCCCAAAATCATGTACGTGTTCTTTGCACCTTTTTTCTGTGCGATGGTCGCTGCCTGATCCATCGCTTGCAGATCTGCGTCCGACAGCGTAATTCCACGCTGCTGCAGACGTTGCTGTGCGTGGCTGCTAATATTCCAGGGCTTACTTTGTTCGGCCGTCGCCGCCGTCAATGCGGCCGCGAACGTGTCATTGCCGGTTTTTCCCTGACTGGCGGGCATCGATGCCTGTGACGTGCCGAGCGGCCGCCAAGTGGCAATCGTAGTGCGCAGGTCACTCACGACATCTGCACCACCTGTGACAGGGGGTACGCCGTGCCATTGACAACGACCTGCGGCTGTCCCTGCTCAATCTTGATCGCAGACACTTGACCGCTGACCGTGTTCCCACTGCCGTCATCGACCGAGATAGTGGTCCCTATCAGTTGATGTTCAAACGCCATAGACGTGACAGATTGCAATGACTGAATGGCCGATAACACTTGCGTCTCCGTATTCGCCACATTGGTCATTTGCTCCAGCGCGCTAAACTGTGCCAACTGGGAGAGCATTTGCGTGTTGTCCTGCGGTTGCAGCGGGTCCTGGTTTTGAAGTTGGGTTACCAACAATTGCAAAAACGCGTCCTGTCCCAGTGGCTGCTCCTGATTGACTGACGTTCCAGGCGCATTCGTCTGTGCTGCTCCGGCGACACTGTTCGATGTGGGTTGAACGGATGTTGTCATTGTTTTTCCTCCTTCCTTTAAACAGATAGACTGATGTCCCCAGCGTGCTCAGCATCAGGTGCAAAAGACGCGTCGCCAACCGCTGCAGTGCTGAGTATCGCGGCTGCGCCACTCGATTTTCTTCCGGGCGAATCCTGTTGCCCACGCTGACCGCTGCCAAATTGACCGCCGCCCTGGTCGTACGCGACTTGGAACTCAGCGACATTCAAACCCTGACTTTGAAGGTTCTGTTGTAACGCTGGAACCTGCTGATTCAACCACGCAAACGTCGACGCCTGACTCGCCACGACCTGCACCTGCAATCGGCCATCGGCCGCCTTCGTGACCGTCACATCCAGTTGGCCCATACCCTGCGGTACAATCTGCACCTGCAACTTGCTGTCCCCGGCATCTGCTTTCACCGAGATCAAATGTCCAAACTGCGCCATGGCATCCGGGTTTCGCACGTCAATTTGTGCAGTCTGTCCGCCGCTCACAGATGCCGTCGACGTCGACGCCTGAGACACGCCACCACTTGTCATCGCGCCAACCGCCATCGCACTCGATCCGTCATTGACCCCACCGGTGCTCGGCGATGGGCCGTCTGAATCTGCGTCAGACTTCGAGTGACCGGCGTGTTTGGCTTGTGCCAGCACCGCTTGTACGCGCGGATCAGACGACGTTGCAGAAAGTCCGCTCGACGCCTGCCCAGTTGACGGCGCGATGGATTCACTACCCGCCGGATTGGCAGATGCAGCGACCCACTCTGCGGATGCCAAATCTTGCCCGCTCTTCACACCGCTCGTCGGCGATTGCTTTACCAGCGCAGCTGCAAACGTCAATGGCAGCGTTGTGTTCGCGCCATTCCCGCCCGAACGACTCGATGCGTTGCTGCCTAAAGATGCATTCGCGCCAAGCGAAGCACCTGCATCAACCGATGCGGTATTGCCCGCACGACCGTCGCCTTTCGCACCTGCACGCGCAGTTGGCGCGAGAAGGGTACTCGCCTTGCCATCATCCAGGGCCACACCATTCGGCGCGTTCGATCCACTCGCGCGACCGCCAATGGATGACTTATCCATCCCCGGTTGCCCCGTCGTCGACATCAGCGGATTCGTGAGCCCGCGCTTGCCTTTTGCCGAACCGACGCCGCCAGCAATCTGCCCCCCGTTGGAAGTGCTCGCCGCGTCCGCCAGATTCGCATTTGGAAGCGTTCCAGACGTCCCCAGCATGGCGGCCAGTAAATCGTCAAATACGGCTCCCTCCAAAGTACCACCGGATTTTCCGGCATCCCCTGCGCTCAAAGGATCCGTCGTCGAACTCTTTGCCGCCGATACATGCATGTTTGTTTCACCTCCTTTCAACACGCAAGACCCATCTCGATTATGGTGTCTGTCCTACCGTCCCAAACGAAGTCGTATTGTTGGTCGAGTTGGTCGTCGCCTGTGACGCCATGCGCGTATCGTCCGCCGCCTGTTGGAGGACAGAGCTGGCAAACGCCGTAGGCAACGCTTCGAGAATCGGACCAGAGGTCTCAGCTGGCATCGCCGCCACGACCCATGCGGCTTGGTCAGCGCCCATCTTTTGAAGGACTGAGGCCGCCGCCGAAGCATCCATCTGCGCCAGCACCTTCGCTTCCTGTTGGCCATTCTGCAGGTGATTCGTCCCTACCTGTTGCTGTTTCTGCAACGTCTCCACTTGATTCTGCAATGCCTGAATTTGTTTCTCATCGGCTTGCGTCTCTTGTGTCAGATTCGCATTTTCCGACTTCAACTTGGCAATTTGCTGCTGTTGCGCTTTGACTTGCTGTTCTGCGCTCGAACCAGCCGCCTGCGATGTCGCAGCAGGTTGGCGTATCCCCAGGACGTCAAGCGAAGTCTGCCATACCGGCACCCCGACGAACTGCAACGCGACACCAATGACCACCGCGGCGACGAGAATCGGAACGACACCCACAAACAAAATCCAAGCAACTTTGTTCACGCGCCCGCGCTCGTTATCGTGACCCTTGCCACCGTCCACCCTCGACGCCATTACACATCCGTCCTTTTAAATCTCTTCAGCGCCTCGTCGTCTGCCTCAACTTGCAACTTCCGCATACGCTCAACCCCGTCTTCCATACGTGCATCTTGCGAGATGCGAGACCACTTTTCCTGTTCGACGTACGCGTCGCGAAGTTTACCTTGCTGGACGTGGACGTCACCCTGTAAAGCCGCCCACTCCCGCTCCAAATGAGCCTTTCGCGTCTCGATAGCCTCCTGATAGGAGACGTACGATTGCACGAGCAACGCGCTTGCAGCCTCTTTCATCCGCCCTCTCGCCTCGCGAGACAAATCCTCCAACTGCTGCCACTGCAATTGCAACGCTCGCTCCTGTTGCAACAGACGCGCGTACTGCGACTCCTCAATGTCCTGCAAGTCCCGTTTCAATTTGTGAAATCGCGTCGCAAACGCGGTGAATTCACGCACACCTTACACCCCCGTCACTTGCGCGAGCCGCTCCACGGTCGTCGCAATTTCCGTCAAATCATCTGTCTCTTGAACTAGAAGTTGGTTGACATCAGGGACTTTCTCAATGGCGAGATCGGTATCCCTATCCGCTCCCTGCCGATACGCACCGATCCGCAACAAATCCTCCACATCGCGATACCGGCTAAGCCACGTTCGGGCTTGTTTGGCTGCTTCCTGATGCCGTTTGTCGGCAACTGTCGAAAACAGCCGAGACACACTGCTCAATACGTCAACCGACGGGAAATGTCCTGCATTCGCGAGCTTTCTAGATAGCACGATATGTCCGTCGAGAATTCCGCGAACGGTATCGGCAATCGGGTCATTCATGTCATCCCCATCGACGAGCACCGTGTAAAACGCCGTGATGGTGCCCGATTCACCGGGACCCGTGCGTTCCAGCAACTTTGGGAGCGCCGCAAACACAGATGGCGTGTACCCGCGAGCAGTCGGCGGCTCACCTGCCGCCAACCCGACCTCACGCTGCGCCATGGCAAAGCGCGTAACCGAGTCCATCATGAAGTTGACGTGCATGCCTTCGTCGCGAAAGTATTCAGCAATGGTGGTCGCCACATAGGCGGCCTTCAGCCGAATCAACGCAGGTTGGTCAGACGTTGCAACGACCACGACGCTGCGCTTAAGTCCTGTTTCTCCGAGGTCCCGCTCGATAAACTCGCGCACCTCTCGACCGCGTTCACCGACCAATGCGATGACGTTGACATCAGCCTCCGTACCTCGCGCAATCATCGACAAAAGCGTGCTCTTGCCGACGCCGCTGCCAGCAAAAATTCCAACGCGCTGACCATCACCGATAGTGAGCAAGCCATCAATCACGCGAACCCCGGTCTGAATGGGACGCTCAATGCGCCGGCGACGCAATGGATGCAACGGCGCCTGTTCAACTTCCCGGGTGAAGACATCGCACAGTGGGCCAAGCCCATCCATCGGTTCCCCTAGTCCGTTGACTATCCGTCCAAGCAACCCTGCGCCACAATGCACCGCCAATCGCCCGTGCATCGCCAAAACATCTGCGCCTGGGCCGATATCCCCCATTTCACCGAGCGGCACGAGAATCAAGTACCCCTCGCGAAAGCCGATGACCTCCGCGCGACATTGCGACTGCTTACCATAAATCACGCAGATGTCACCGAGATTAGAAAGCGGGCCACTCGATTCGATGGTCATACCGACCACTTTGGTCACTTTTCCATAGACCTTCGCCAGTTTCGTGGAGGGCAATTGCTCGAGAAAGCTTTTAAGCCCGGCTTCCATCGTCCATCTCTCCCTGACCACGCATGCAGTCGCGCAACGCCTGATGCAGCTCCTCAAGCCGGGTTTTCAACGTGCCGTCGACGCGCCCAGCCGTTCCCCGCAACTCACAATCGCCGGGCGCAAGCGTCGGATCCGGCACAACCGCAATCTCCCACTCGCCGTAGTTTTCCAACTTCCACCGCGGATGCGCTTGACGAGCCGCCGCGTAATCGTCGGGATGTACACGAACTTGCACGGACGTGCCTTGGCTGACATAGACCAAGAGATCTTCAACCATCGCCCCGATATCAGCGGGAGCCAGGGCCAGTTCTCGATACAGCAATTTTTTCACTGCAGCCATTGCCAGTTCCTCGACAATGGGTTGTAACGCGTGCAGGCGCTCACTGCGACCGGCCTCAATCTGTTCGGCCAGCTGCGTCAGTGCGGCTTGCTCCTTTTGCTTCCACTCTGCAAAGGCTATCGCAGCTTCCTCTTGGCCTTGCCGAAACCCTTCGTCGTAGCCCGCCTGCTGCGCTGCCCGTCGAATCTCCTGGGCCTCGACCTGAGCCGCCGCAATCGCAGCTTGCGCCTCGACTTCCGCCCTTGCCAGCATTTGTTCACACGCAGCTCTGGCTTCTGCGAGCAGCGTGTCCGGATGGACGACTGGTTCGCTCACCTCGCCACGCTCCACCGTGGCGGCTACCTCTTCGCTAAACCCTGCAACCGCGATGGGAATCGGCTGCTTGCCCCCGGGAAGCCAGGTCGACGACACGCGTTTGAACACGTTAGACAATGATGTCGTCACCTCCACCACGAGATACGACAATTTCACCGAGATCCTCGAGGTGTCGAATGACGCCAACAATCCGCTGCTGTGCATCCTCGACGTCACGGAGGCGAACTGGGCCCATGTACTCCATGTCTTCCTGGAAGGTTTCGGCCATCCGCTTCGACATGTTGTTGAACAAAATCTCCTTCACATCATCCCGCGAGACTTTCAGTGCCAACTGGAGATCTCTCGCGTCCACTTCGCGGATTACGCGCTGTATCGCTTTGCTGTCGAGGAAGATAATGTCCTCGAAGACAAACATCCGCTTTTTGATCTCGTCAACCAGATCTGGGTCTTTCACCGACAGTTGTTCGAGAATACCCTTTTCTGTACTCCTATCGACGCCGTTCAAAATCTTGACAATCGCTTCAATACCGCCAGCCTGGGCGCTATCCACCGTAGTCATCGCAGACAACTTCGACTCCAGGATATCCTCCACTTCCGCGATGACCTCTGGAGAGGTTCCCTTCATTGTGGCAATTCGGCGGGCGACGTCCGCCTGCAGTTCTGCAGGCAGTGCGGCCATAATCATGGCCGCCTGTTCCGGATCTAAATAGGAAAGTACAAGTGCGACCGTCTGTGGATGTTCATCCTGAATAAACCCGAGAACCTGATTCGGGTCCGCCTTCCTCGCGAAGTGAAAGGGACGCACTTGGAGCGCAGAGGTCAGGCGATTGAGGATGTCCTCGGCCTCCTTGCCGCCAAGGGCCTTCTCGAGCACCTCGCGCGCATACGCGATACCGCCGGTCTGAATGTACTCTCGGGCCATGGCGAGATCGCGAAATTCCTGGAGGATATTTTCCCGCTGCTCGAAATTCACTTTGCTGACATTGGCAATTTCAAATGTCAGTTGTTCGACCTCTTCCTGCGACAGCCGCTTGAAAACACTGGCCGCAACATCTTGTCCAAGCGCGATGAGAAGGACTGCGGCCTTCTGTCGACCGGTTAAGGTCCTCTGGCGTTGCACACTCATCGCCTCCGCGTTTCAAAATTCGTACGTATTACTCAGACAGCCAACTTCTCAACAAACTCGCGAAATCATCTGGACGCTGCCGTGCCATATTGACCAACTGACTCATCAACATCTCGTCTTCCGTCGGTGGCAACTCTTCTAATTGCTCGTCGTAGGCATCTTGAATTCTAGCTGGGACATCTGTCGGGCCATTGCCGCCAGCCCGTTTGCGCCGCCACCAGAGAACAAAGCCACCAACCAATGCGGCCAGAAGACCTAAGACCACATAGAGAATCCAGTTCGATTTGGATTGCGATGGTGCCACAGCACTTTGTGCAAACGGAACAGTCGATACGGATACCGTGTTCGCGCCCTGGGTCGTCGGACTTTGACCCACCAAATTGGTCACAAACGACTTGATTTTCTGAACTTCGGCCGGCGTCATTGCCTTGTCGTTGCTATTCAACAACACGCCCACTTTATACCCCTGAATCTGCATCGGATCATCGGTGGTCGTCTGGTTTTCATAACTATAGTCGTAGTTCGTCGTCGTATTCGACTCAGAAGACGTCGAATTCCCCGCCGTGGAACTTGAAGCACCGTACGAAGTCGTACTATTCGGATTTGATCCCGCCTGACCGGCAGGGCCACCCGCTTGGCCGTTCGTATTCGTCGACTGAGATTTCTCCTGGTTTTGACTCGTGACAAACCCGCTCGTAGAGTTCGGCGCATTTTGCAATACGTGAGACTGACTCTTTGTCTGATTAAACGTCACATTCGCGTGCACCACGACGACAGCGTTGCCTGCACCGACAATTTGTTGTAACCCACTTGTCAGTTTCTCGGTCATGTCGTTTTCGACACTCTGACGCAATGCCAGTTCTGACGACGCTCCGCCGACAGTTGAAGCGTCCGCAGCACCATCCGGATTGGACAACGTGTTCCCGTTTTGATCGACGACGCTCACATTGTTTACACTGAGCCCTTGCACAGAGTGCGCCACGAGTTGCTGAATACCAGCGACCTGCGTAGCCGACAATTGAACACCGTTGCCAAGCGTGACAAAGACAGACGCTTTTGCATCCTGCGTCGTTTGACTGACGAACAACTGCTGCTGAGGCATCACAATATGTACCTGTGCCGACTCAACGCCGTCGATGCTCGAAATCGTCTCATTCAAACTTTGCTGCAATGCATCCAAAACCTGAATATTAAATTCGTCCTGCGTCATCCCCATCGAATTGCTGACGCCCGAGTAACCGATGTAGCCGGATTGGGGCAGACCCGCTTCCGCAAGTTGCACACGGGCTTCATTGGCATCCTTTGCAGGGACCAAGACGGAACTACCCTCAATTTCATTCGGGATTTTCAACGTCTGCAACTGGGTCTGGACTTGCCCTAACGACTTATCGTCCAAACCGCTCATCACCATGACATAATGCGGCCGCGATACAATCCACAAAAGCGCAGACAGCGCCGCGAGTACCGCCACCGCAATAATAATGACATTGCGGCGCATATTGGGTGACACAGACTTCCAGCGGTCAACAACCCGCGTCCACATCCCACGCAGGGTTTCGTTCAAGTTCGTTCACCCTCTATCTATCGCTGTCAAATCTGCATGTTCATGACTGTCTGATAGGCACTCGTGACTTTGCTCGCCACTTGTGAGACCATGTCGACCGCTAAGGAGGCCTGTTGCTCGGCAATCATCAACTGCGTTGCCGTAACCGTCCCGCCTGTCGCGTAAGACTGTGCCATTTGGTCGGCCGTCGCACCAACTTCATTCACCTTATCTAACTCTTTGGAGAGAAAGTCCGAAAAGCTCGTCTGTGAAGCGCCCGCAGACTGCGCGGGAGACGTTTGACCAACCGCACCAGACAGCACGGACTGAACTGCTTGTATCGCCATCGCGTGTCACTCCTTACTTCCCGATGTTCAATGCATCCAAATCCATCTGCTTTGCCGCGTCAAAAGCTGTCGAGTTCGCCTCATACGCCCGTGAAGCGGTAATCATGTCCACCATCTCCGTCGAAATGTCGACGTTTGGCATTTGAACATACCCGTTGACAGCGTCTGGATTCGTCGGATCATAGACGGACTTCAGGGGACCCGTATCCTGCGTGATGGACGTCACCTGAACACCTGCATCGTTGGTCCCGATGGCTTGTCCCAGCACATTTTGAAACGATGATTGTCCGGTCGCCGGCGCGAAGTTTACAATCTCTCGGCGATACGGCCCACCCTGGGGCGTGCGCGTCGTGTTGGCGTTCGCAATGTTATTCGCAATCACATTGAGCCAAAGTTGGTTGGCATTTAATCCGCTCGCAGCAATATTCATGCTCGACGTATCAATCACCGCTCATCAACCTCCTTGTATAGCCGTACCCAAGCGTTGGAGTCGCATTGACACATCCTGCGCGAGCACTTCATATTTGACCTGATTTTCCGCGATATCGACCATTTCCGAAGTTAAGTCAACGTTGTTGCCATTGTTATTGACGGTTGAACTCGTGTCCGTATACACAGTGGGTTCTACATCTGGCAAGTTATTGACCTGGTCCGAGGAGGACAAAGGGATATGCTGCTCCCCCATCATCTCGGTTGGATTCGCGGTCAACGCCTGTTGAAAATACGTTTCAAAAGCGACATCCTGTCGTTTGTAATTTGGCGTTTCAGCATTCGCGATATTGTTCGCATACACCTGTTGACGTAGTGTCGCCGCGTCGAGCGACATTTGCAATAACTGCATCGTATTCACTCTACATACCCCATCCACACGGTTTCCTATTTCGACGACAAGTGTAATGATTCGTCGAATCTTGTCATAATCCTGCACATGGAATTTTAGCGACGGTAAAAAATTCCCGCTGTTCACGGACTGATCACAAAACGGCAACCGCGATTACACTAGGCATATCGCGGTTGCCGTTTACCCACCCTATCAATCGTTCATATGTTTCTACCCATAAACTCACAAAATGAATTGACTCACATCTCTATTTTTGACGATAGTTTGCAGCTTTTCGTCGACATAGGCAGCCGTGATGGAAATCGATTCGAGGTTGACATCCGGCGCTTCAAACGACAAATCCTCGAGAACTTTTTCGACCAGCGTATGCAAGCGTCGAGCCCCGATGTTCTCGGTATCCTGGTTGACCTGCTGGGCCATCTGCGCAATTCGCTCAATCGCATCGTCCGTAAACTTGACGGAAATCCCTTCTGTCTCCAAGAGCGCTGCATACTGCTTGAGCAACGAATGCTCCGGCTCGCGCAAAATCCGTTCGAAGTCCTCTGCCGTCAACGGCTCCAACTCGACGCGAATCGGGAAACGCCCCTGCAACTCCGGAATCAGATCAGATGGCTTTGCCACATGAAACGCGCCAGCGCCAATAAACAACATGTAGTCGGTCTTCACCGCGCCATATTTCGTGGTGACGGTCGATCCCTCGACAATCGGCAAAATATCACGTTGTACGCCCTCGCGAGAGACATCCGCCCCGCGTTGCTCTTTGCCGGCGATTTTATCCATCTCGTCAATGAAGATGATGCCCTGGTTCTCCGCGCGGTAAATCGCTTCGGCGTTGACCGCATCCGCATCGACTAAGCGACCCGCCTCTTCCTGCGTGAGCACCTTTCGCGCCTCGCGCACCGTCATTTTGCGCTTGCGCGTCTGCTTGGGCAACAGATTCCCAAGTGCCTCTTGGATGTTGCCAAGTCCCTCCGGACCCATTCCCGGCATAAAGCCAAGCGACATTCCATTCGACTGCTCCTCTACGTCAATCTCCACGTAGTGGTCCTCGAGTTCACCCATATCCAATTTATGTCGCATCCGTCGCCGCTCTTCGCGAACGGACTCAGAACTGGCTTCGTGCGATGGCCGATCCGACTGGTTCGCGCCACCAAACAGCATTTCAAACGGATTCCCCATCTTGCGGCGCGCGTTCGGGTCTGGCACCAGTGCGTCGACAATGCGATCATTCGCCCGCTCCTCAGCTTCCTTCTGCACCTTTTGTGCATGTTCGGCTTTGACCATGCGAACCGCCGTCTCGACGAGATCTCGCACCATCGCCTCGACATCGCGCCCCACGTAACCGACTTCGGTAAACTTCGTAGCTTCCACCTTGATAAACGGCGCCCCGACGAGTTTTGCCAAGCGCCGCGCAATTTCCGTCTTCCCGACGCCGGTCGGACCAATCATCAGGATGTTTTTTGGTGTGACTTCAGCCTGCAAATCTGGTGGCAATTGTGCACGGCGGGCGCGATTGCGAAGCGCCACAGCCACTGCTCGCTTCGCGCCACGTTGACCAACAATATATTTATCCAAGTGCTCCACAATTTGGCGCGGTGTCAATTCGTTCTCAATAGACACGAAATTCCCTCCCTGAACCTCGAAGGTTTACAACCCCCAAAGTCATACGTATCCTCAACCGACAGTTTCCACAATGATATGATCATTCGTAAACACACAGATCTCCGACGCAATTTCGAGTGCCTTTTTGGCGATTTGCTCTGCGGGCAAATCGGTGTTGCGCGCTAACGCCCGACCGGCGGAAAGCGCAAACGCGCCACCAGACCCAATGGCGCAAATGCCGTCATCCGGCTGAATCACTTCACCGCCGCCAGAGACGATGAATAAATCATCCTCGTTCATCACAAGCAGCATGGCTTCCAATTTGTGCAACACTTTATCGGATCGCCATTCTTGCGCCAACTCCACCGCAGCGCGCTGCAGATTCCCTTGGTATTCCTCAAGGCGCTTCTCAAACTTCTCAAACAGGGTAAATGCGTCGGCGACCGATCCGGCAAAGCCCGCAACGACTTTACCATGGTAGAGACGGCGCACTTTGCGCGCGCCCTGTTTCATAATCATACTGTTTCCAAGCGTGACCTGACCATCTCCGGCCATAGCCCCTTTGCCGTCTTTCAATACCGCAAATATCGTCGTGGCATGCATCGTTAAATCCACCTTGGCACATCCTTTCATTCGCCCCTCGGCCGCTCTGACCGTGGGTGGCTGTCTTGATACACGCGCGTCAATCGCTCGCGCGAAGTGTGCGTGTAAATTTGTGTACTCGATAAACTTGCATGCCCAAGCAATTCCTGAACGCTGCGCAAGTCGGCGCCACCATCGAGCAAATGGGTCGCAAACGTGTGACGCAATCCATGCGGACTGAGTTTGCGCAAACCGGGCACCTCCGCGATGCGCTTATCCAGTACCCTGCGCACACTCCTGTCTGTCAGGCGGCCACCACGCGCGTTGACGAACAGCGCGTTTGTCCGCGCGACGCGCGCCCGCATCTGCAGATACCGTCTAAGTGCTTCACGCGCAGCCGAACCGACGATGACATACCGCTCCTTCGCACCTTTGCCGAAGACGAGCGCCAATTGATCTTCGAGAGAAATATCGCCGACGTCGAGCGCTACACACTCACTGACGCGCACACCCGTTGCGTAGATGAACTCGAGCAACGCCCGATCCCGCACATCCGCGAACGAGTCGCCATCAATGTGATTCAGGAGTGTCGAGACCTCCTCATGATAGAAATACTTCGGAATGGTTTTATCTTTTTTGGGCAAGGCCAATGCGCGCGCTACGTTCGCCGTCACCAGCTCATTTTGTTCAAGATAGTCAAAAAAGGAACGATAACACGACAATCGTCGAGCGACCGACGCTTTACTGACGCCGCGCATCATTTCCCCTGCTAAAAAGCCCCGCAATCGCTTTACAGTGATTTCTTTGGGTTCAGTCACGCCATGCGTTTTGAGATAGTCGAGTAAGAGCGCCAAATCCTTCTCATACGCAGTCAACGTACGTTGACTCCACTTTTGTCGACGCGCGCTAAGAAACGAAGTTTTGCACGCCTGCAAATCCATCAAATTACACCTTCAACGTTTCAATTTCACGGGCGAGCGCCGCCAACGCTCTGTCGGCGTGCGCCTGATTGCGAGCCCGCTTGTCTTTGAATCGTTCCTCAAGCGGCGGAAATAAACCAAATGTCGCATTCATCGGCTGAAAGTTGTCCGCGGACGTATGCGTGATATAGTGCGCGAGACTGCCGATAGCCGTGACCTGTGGCATCGTCACAGGCTCCTTATTCGCCGCCACACGCGCCGCGTTCAACCCCGCAATCAAACCAGCTGCCGCCGATTCGACATAGCCCTCGACGCCAGTAATTTGCCCTGCAAAAAACAAATTCTCCCGCGCCTTCGTCTGATAAGTCGGCTGTAAAACTCGAGGACTATTAATATAGGTATTCCGGTGCATGACGCCGTAACGCACGATTTCTGCATTCTCAAGCCCTGGAATCATACCAAATACGCGTTTTTGCTCTCCCCACTTGAGGTGAGTCTGAAACCCAACCAAGTTAAACAAGGTGGCAGCGCCATTATCCTGGCGCAGTTGCACGACGGCATGCGGTCGTTTGCCCGTACGCGGATCTCTCAATCCGACTGGCTTCATGGGACCAAACAACAGGGTTTGTTTACCCCGCTCAGCCATGACTTCAATCGGCATACATCCCTCAAAGTACCGCTCTTCCTCAAAATCCTTCAGCGACGCGCGCTCCGCATGAATCAGTGCGTCGTAAAACGCCTCAAACTGCTCCTCGTCCATCGGGCAATTCAAGTACGCCGCCTCGCCTTTATCGTAACGCGATTGCAAAAACACCTTATCCATGTCCACCGATTCCTTGGTGACAATCGGTGCAGCAGCGTCAAAGAAGTACAAGTAGTCCTGACCAATAAAGCGTCGAATGTCCTCCGACAACGCTTGCGACGTCAGCGGCCCCGTCGCCACGATGGTAATTCCGTCCGTCGGGATGCTCGTCACCTCTTCACGGCGCACCGTGACATTGGGGTGCCCGCCAACCAACTCGGTCACGCGCGCGGAAAATCGCTCCCGGTCCACCGCCAGCGCACCGCCAGCCGGGACACTGTGCTCATCTGCCGCGCGAATGATGACCGAATTCAGGCGCCGCATTTCCTCCTTGAGCAAACCAACCGCATTCGTGATAGCGGCAGCTCGCAATGAATTCGTACAAACCAGTTCCGCAAATTCCTGCGTGTGGTGCGCTGGTGTCTGTTTGACCGGCCGCATCTCGTACAACGTCACTTCGGCGCCCGCCTCAGCGGCTTGCCATGCGGCTTCCGATCCGGCCAGCCCCGCGCCAATTACAGTCACTTTCAAATTTGTCAAATCAGACGCTCCCTTTTATCCATCTTAAGACGACTTTCGCTTGCTCTCTTCCTCCAGAGGCGCTGCGTGTGGGTGTGCTTTTTCATTACTGCAGACAACCGTCACTTTACCGCGAGACTGCTTTTCAACTAACGGATGTGAGCAAATCGGGCACAGTTGACCCGTAGGCTTTTGCCATAGCACATAGTCACACTCGGGATAGCCGCTGCACCCATAGAACACTTTGCGCCGTTTACCACGCCGTTCAACCAGCGGCTTATCACATTTCGGACAGTTGACGCCCACTTCTTTCGTAATCGGCTTCGTGTTCCGGCACTCAGGAAATCCCGGACATGCGAGAAACTTGCCATAGCGGCCATTCTTGTACACCATCATCCGGCCGCACTTGTCACACGGCACATCCGACTCTTCATCTTTGATTTCAACGTGTTCGAGAGAGCTCTCCGCGTGTTCTAAGTCCTTTTCAAACGCGTGATAGAACTCATCCAACAATTTGACCCAGTCCGCCTCACCGTCTTCGACTGCGTCGAGCTCACCTTCCAGGTTCGCCGTAAAATCCACGTCGATTAACTGTTTAAAGTTCTCGACCAGCAACTCCACCACGATTTCCCCGAGCTCTGTCGGAACAAAGCGCTTTTGCTCCAAAACAACGTAGCCGCGCTTCAAAATCGTGTCAATCGTCGGTGCGTAGGTACTCGGGCGGCCAATCCCCAACTCCTCCATCGCCTTCACGAGGCTCGATTCAGAATAACGCGGAGGTGGTTGTGTGAAATGCTGCTCCGGTGTGACCTTTTGTGTTTTCAACACTTGCCCCTCAGACACTGGCGGCAACAGACGGCTCTTGTCGTCGTCGTCCTGGTCGTCATTGCCTTCGATGTACACCGCCATAAAGCCAGGGAATTTAATGACGGACCCTGTCGCGCGGAACCAAGCACCATTCACCTCGGAGTCGACGGACGTGGTGTCGAGAACAGCAGAAGACATTTGGCTCGCGACGAACCGCTCCCAAATTAACTTGTATAGTCGATATTGGTCCTTCGACAAATGATCTTTTATCAAATCTGGATGCCGCAGCGTCGACGTTGGTCGAATGCCTTCGTGCGCGTCTTGCGCGTCTTCGTTCTTGCTGTACTGACGCGGTTGACTCGGCACGTATTCCGCACCAAATTCACGCCGAATGTAGTCGCGCGCCTCTTCTTGGGCCGACTGCGCAATCCGCGTGGAATCTGTACGCATATAGGTGATCAAACCGACGGTGCCTTCTCCTGGTATATCGAGCCCTTCGTACAGTTGTTGCGCGACCGCCATCGTCTTGTAGGCCCGGAAACCGAGCTTGCGCGCCGCTTCCTGTTGCAAACTACTCGTGATGAACGGTGCAGCCGGATTTCGCCTGCGCTCCGATTTCTTGACCTTGCGGACTGTCAGTGCGTCATTTCCGATTCGCGCAAGTAACTCGTTGACCGCTTCCTCGTTCGGAAGTGGCGTCTTTTGCTCATCATATCCATAGAACCGAGAGGTTAATTTCTTTCCATCGACCAGCGACGTGACGTCGACGGTCCAGTATTCCTCCGGTTGAAATTTGCGAATTTCGTTTTCCCTGTCCACAATCAAACGGACTGCCACTGACTGTACGCGACCTGCGGACAATCCTTTGCGCACTTTTCTCCAGAGCAGCGGGCTCAATCGGTACCCCACGAGGCGGTCGAGAATGCGTCGAGTCTGTTGCGCGTTGACGACATCCATGTTGATCTTGCGTGGGTTTTTAAAGGCATTTTTAATCGCGTCTTTGGTAATTTCGTGAAAGACGACCCGACAAGAATCGTCTGGATTCAAATCGAGAATGTGCTGTAAATGCCATGCAATCGCTTCCCCTTCGCGGTCAGGGTCGGCTGCGAGGTACACTTTCTTCGCCTTTTTGCTGGCACTGCGGAGGGCCTTGATGACATCGCCCTTCCCGCGAATGGTGATGTATTTCGGTTGGTAATCGTGCTCGACATCGACGCCGAGCTGCGACTTGGGCAAATCGCGAACGTGGCCCATGGAGGCTTTCACTGCATAGCGTTTCCCCAAATACTTTCCAATCGTTTTCGCTTTTGCGGGCGATTCGACGATGACTAAATAATCGGCCACAGCTTCTCCTCCTGTTCGTCTCACGCCATGGCGATAACTGGTGCCTTGGTTCAACCCATATTATCACCCGACTAAAATTTAATGCAAACGCGTTCTACCGCGAGTTTTGTCGAATCCATGGAAAACCGTCCCTTAAATCGCCAAAGAAGTTCAATTAATGTGGTCTCCATTGCCCAACAGGTGCCGTTACAAAACTGTGTCATTTCCATTTTGTTCGGTTGATTCATATCCTTATCCCACATGGGAAGGTTTTGTCAAGAACGTGACGTCCTACAAATCGCAAATGCAACAGGAATCTCCTTGCAGTTTGTGATTTATTTATCGACGCGACGGATGAACAACCGATGCGATGGAATACTCGAAATACAGTTCGCATTGTTACCCCGTGCGCAGTTTCTTCATTTATAATTGAGCAGCCAGATGAGGCACGTTACACCAAATCGTCTTGTAAGGAATGAAATGCATGGTCATTGGTACGCATCACGGAAAGTTTCACGCGGACGAAGTGTTCGCTGTCGCCATTTTGAAACAGTTTTACCCTGACGCCAAAGTCATCCGCTCCCGCGACGAGCAAATTCTTAGCCACTGCGACATTGTCGTCGACGTAGGGCGTGGAAAATACGACCATCATTCGACGGACAAGGTTTATCGCGATAATGGCATCCCCTACGCCAGCGCTGGCCTCATTTGGCGCGATTTCGGACACGAATGCGTAGATCGGCTGGACACTGGCGCTGATGCAGATAAAGTGGTACAAATCATCGATGAACGGTTGATTCAAGCCATCGATGCAATTGACAATGGTGTCGATCTCGCCCGCGACGCCCGAATCAAAGGAATTTCCGAACTCATCGCCAGCTTTAATCCACCTTGGAACTCAGACTTGGACGAAGATGAAGCCTTTCACGAGGCCGTCCAATTTGCCACCAGCATTCTCAATAACAGCCTGCGCGCGGAAATTGGCCGAATTGCGGCCATCGATATTGTAAAAGAGGCATTTACGAAGCGGGACAGAAAGGAAATTCTCGAACTGACTTCGTTCTGTCCATGGTCAGAGACGCTGTTCGACCTAGACCAAGACCAATCCGTCTTGTACGTCGTCTTCCCTGACCGACACGGACAATACCGCATTCAAGTCGTCCCGAAGGCGCTCGGCTCGTTCGAAGCACGCAAGCCGCTTCCAGCGTCTTGGGCCGGGAAAGAGGAAACTGAACTGAATCAACTGATTGGCGTCGACGACGCCGTATTCTGCCATCCAGCTCGCTTTATCGCGGGTGCGAGATCTCGTGATACCATCCTCAAAATGGCTGATCTAGCGATTCAAAGCGAATGATCTGAAGTCAGATGACGCGCGGTTGCCAAACGCTTTGTCAAGCGGCAACTGCGCGTCATTTGCATGCGAATCAAACCTGCAACTAGCAATCTATTTCTCGAAAAATAATGAAAATCGCGCGGATGTGACAGGCCTTGACACCAGCATCACAGGCACTTCAGTATTCGTCAGAATTTTGTATTTTTCGCCCCACTCGGTCGACGTCGCTCGACAAAACTTGAAATTCCACTGCCACCATACCTCTATCATTGATTTGGTCTATTTCTCTACCTTCTGTGCATATGTATCGACTATACCAAGGAGAGAGGGGACAACCTATGCAAGGACAAGTATTGGAACTGATTTGTGACGGAGACTATTGCGCAATGGATGGCGAGTTGCGCGAAATATATACCATTGCGGATATTGAGGGCGACAAGTGACACAGCCTTCCAGGTTACTTTTCTAATGGTACTATGGTAACATTGCCTTGTCTGATAGATTGTAGTCGGAAGACAAGGGTGTGTTACGATGGATACACAATCAACTTATGCACGCCATATTGAACGCGTCTGGACGGTGGAACCGCAGCAACAGAGCGAAAACCATACAGTCGGAATGGTCCTCGAACCGGGAAATTGGGCGCTGTACGACCCGTTCCTGTTCCTCGCCGAAGACTGGTTTACCGAAGGGACATTTGATGTCCATCCACATCGCGGGATCGAAACAGTGACCTATGTGATTGAAGGCCGGCTCAATCACTACGACAACCGTTTCGGAGAAGGCCAACTCGCCCCAGGCGACGTGCAATGGATGACAGCGGGTCGCGGTGTCATTCATCAGGAGGATGCTGCACCCGGCGAAATCGTACACAGCCTTCAATTGTGGGTGAACTTACAGAGCCACAACAAAATGACCGAGCCACGCTATCAGAATTTGCGTGGTGCTGACATGCCCATTCGACATGTGGAAGGCGGCACTGTTCGGATTTTCTCCGGGTCATCCGGCGGCATAGAGAGCAATACGCGAAACCATGTTCCTGTGACGATGCTCGAAATCCAACTAGAGCCAGGCGCCAAGCTAATCGAGAACCTCCCGGGTGGATACAATGGATTTATTTATATCCTAGAAGGAAGCGGCTATTTCGGTGAGAATCGGCAGCTTGGCAACCCCAAGCAGGTCCTTTGGCTAGGCCGACACAAAGACGTGGCAGAAAGTTTCCTCGAGATGACTGCCACAACAAAACTCCGGGCGCTACTCTATGCAGGACAACCTGTGGAGGAACCCGTTGCCGCCTACGGCCCATTTGTCATGAACACCCAGGCGCAAATCAAACAGGCGTTTGAGGATTACGCATCCGGTAAGTTCGGACAATGACCGACTGAGACGAAATACTCAAAACGCCTTTAGGTGGGAGAGCCAAATCCGGTTCCCCCACCTTTTTATCGTTCATATACCTGTCTATGGTCAGGATGAATGGAAGTATCAGCTTCTCACACAGCCCCTGTAACCGCACGCAATGCGAACTGGCTATTGTACAAATCCGCGTAAAAGCCACCACGGGCCAACAGTTCGTCGTGCGTACCCTGTTCAATGACACTACCCTTGTTCATCACAAGAATTAAATCCGCATCGCGAATCGTCGACAGGCGGTGTGCAATCACAAAGCTCGTACGCCCCTTCATCAGTGCATTCATCGCATTTTGAATCAGAACCTCCGTACGCGTATCCACACTGCTCGTGGCTTCATCCAAAATCAAGATAGCCGGATCTTTCAAAATCGCCCGCGCAATCGTCAGCAATTGCTTCTGGCCCTGCGAGATATTGGAAGCTTCCTCGTTGAGTACGGTCTCGTAACCATCCGGCAACGTGCGGATAAACCTATCGGCAAACGCCGACTTGGCCGCCTGAATCACCTCTTCGTCTGTCGCACCCTCCCGACCATACGCGATGTTGTCGCGAATCGTCCCGTGAAACAACCAGGTATCCTGCAACACCATCCCAAACATGCTCCGCAAATTATCGCGCTTGAGTTGTGCGATATCCTGCCCATCAATGGTGATTTTCCCAGCGTCGACTTCGTAAAACCGCATCAGTAGATTGACCAAGGTCGTCTTACCGGCACCCGTCGGCCCAACAATGGCCACCATTTGACCGCGTTTGACGTCGATGTTCATATCACGGATAAGCGGCTTATCCGATTGATAACCAAACCGCACGTGCTCGAATGTCACGTCACCCTGCGGCTGCGAGATGACTTGTGCATCTGCCGGTTCCGCCACTTCTTCCACTTCATCGAGGAGTTCAAACACGCGTTCAGCCGACGCGATCGTCGATTGAATAACGTTGGCAATACTCGACATCTGCGTGAGCGGTTGGGAAAATTGACGAGCGTATTGAATAAACGCCTGAATATCGCCAATTTGAATCGCTCGGTGCATGACCAACACGCCGCCAATCACACTGACGAACAGATATCCTAGGTTTCCAATAAAGTTCATCAGCGGCATAATCAGACCAGATACAAATTGCGATCTCCACGCGGACTCATATAACTGCGCATTGACCGACTCAAACTGCTCGATGGATTTCTCCTCGTGGCCAAACGCCTTGACAATTTTGTGCCCTGTGTACATCTCCTCCACATGGGCGTTCAATTGCCCCAGCGATTTTTGCTGTGCTTTAAAGTTTTTCTGCGACTTTTTCGCGACAAACCGCGTAACCAACAAGCTCAACGGCAAGGTTAACACGACCACCAACGTCATCAGCGGGCTGATGGTCAGCATCATGACGATCACGCCGAGAAACGTGATGATGGAACCAATCACCTGAGTTAAGCTCTGCTGTAACGTGGTGCTAATGTTGTCGAAGTCGTTGACAAAACGACTTAAGATATCGCCGTTTGGACGCGAATCAAAGAACTTCAGCGGCAAACGCGCCAACTTTTCATTCGCCTCGCGGCGAAGTGTGTATACGAGCTTCTGGGCAACGCCTGCCATGACATATTGCTGGACATAAGTGAACGCCGCGCTAAAGAGATACAGAATCGCAAGGATCACAAGGATGTGAACGATTGGACCGAACCGCAGATCATGGTGCGTCACTCCTTGAAACAGCCGGGTGGTCGCCCGCCCCATCAAGTCTGGGCTGATAATGCTAAACACGGTGCTGAGAATTGTCGCGATGAGAACAACGAACAGACGTAAGCGATGCGGCCGAAAATAACGGATGAGCCGGCGCAGCGTCCCCTTGAAGTCCTTCGCCTTTTGTACCGGCATCCGCCCACCGAAATTGCCCCGTCCCATCGGCATTGGCGGACGCATTTGCGGAAGTTCGCGGCGGTCTTTGCTCATGCTGTCTCCTCCTCTGCCAATTGCGACGATACAATCTCCTGATATACCTGACACGTATCAAGCAATTCGCGATGGCGGCCAATTCCCACGACCTGCCCCGCATCCAACACGATGATCTGATCCGCATCCATCACCGTACTGACGCGCTGCGCGACGACAATAACGGTCGCTTCCTGCAGTTCTTGGCGCAGTGCCGCCTGCAATTTTGCTTCCGTCTTAAAATCCAGTGCTGAAAAACTATCGTCAAACACGTAAATCTCAGGACGGCGAACAAGTGCCCTCGCAATGGACAATCGCTGCTTTTGTCCGCCCGAGACGTTCATGCCACCCTGATCTAGATGCGCTTCAAACCCATCTTCCATCTCTAAAATAAAAGAGGTAGCCTGCGCAATATCCGCCGCATGTCGGATTTCTTCGTCTGTCGCGTCCTCTTTGCCATAGCGAAGGTTATCTGCGACAGTGCCGGAGAACAAGACGGCGCGCTGTGGCACAAACCCTATCTTTTGACGCAACACTTGTTGTGACATGTCCCGAATATCCACACCATCCACTAGGATTCTTCCGGCATCCACATCGTAAAAGCGTGGAATCAAACTGACTAAAGTCGACTTACCAGAACCCGTGCCTCCAATAATCGCCGTCACCTGGCCTGGTTTCGCCTGAAAGCTAATGTGCTCAATCGCCGGGTGTTCGGCGCCAGGGTATGAAAATGTCACATCCTCAAACGCGATGGTGCCCTTTTCCCCAGTCGGTTGCACCGGCTGATGCGGCTCTTGAATCTCTGGAACCATGTGCAGCACTTCATTGATCCGGGCAGCCGATGCAGTGGCGCGCGGAATCACAAAAAACATCATCGAGACCATCATGATGGAAAACAAAATCTGGGTAACGTACTGAATGAAGGCCATTAATGAGCCAATCTGCATATCCCCGTGATCAATCCGAATTCCTCCGAACCAAACGATGGCGATAGTCGAAAAGTTGAGGATAATCATCATCGCAGGAGTCAAGGACGCCATTGTCTGGTTGACCTTGGTCGCCGTATTCGTCAAATCAAAATTCGCCTGGTGGAACCGCTCTTGTTCATACTCGATCCGGTTGAACGACCGGATGACGCGAATCCCGGTCAGGTTTTCGCGAACCACCCGGTTGAGCTTATCCATCTTCTTTTGCATCGCTCGAAACATGGTAATGCCACGACTGTAGACGAGATAAATGACGAGGCCCAAAATTGGCATGACCACGACAACCACAATCGCTAGCGTCGCGTCCGTATAAAACGCCATCATGATACCACCGATGGCCGTCAGTGGTGCGCGTATCATCAACCTCAACATCATGTTGACCAATTGTTGCACTTGCGCAATATCATTGGTCGTTCTAGTAATGAGAGATGAGGTTCCAATTTGATCAAACTCGTGCAGTGTAAAATTCTCCACATGCCGAAACACCTTGCTGCGCAGTGTCCGTCCAAACGATGCAGCCACGCGAGAGGAAAGAAATCCAGCGGTAATCGAACAGACCGCGGCCGCTACCGACACACCAAGCATCAGCCCGCCGACACGCAGAATGTATGGCACATCGCCATGAACAATCCCAATGTCCACAATGTCGGACATCTGATGCGGCAAATAGACCGTCGATAAACATTGCAAAAAGATCAGGAAGACAATGCAGGCAACCGAAACGCGATGGGGTCGGAGCCCTTTCAACAACTCTTTCACCGATGTTCCTCCCCGCTCATCAGACGCTCCTCAGAACCCTGATAGTATTGACAGACTTGTGCCAGCAAATGTGCCAACTGTTCACTTTGCTCGGCACCCAGGTATTCGACCAAACCGTTTAAAGACTGTAACGTTTCCGATCTCGCCTTGACGATTTCGGCCTGTCCCTTCTCGGTCAATCGAACCCGGGTGACGCGCTTGTCGGATTCATCCACCCTGCGTTCGACGTATCCGCTCGCTTCCAGGCCCTTAATCAGTTGTGTAACGGTCGGCACAGCGACATGCAGCAGTTCGCTTATCTCTGAAACCTTATAACCGCTCGCGTGATGTTTCTCGCCTCTGCGAATCACAAACAGCACGCGAATATCACTTGGTTTTCGACCAGACGCGCGAGGCCCAAGCCAATGAACGCGGCGAAATCGCATGAATGACTGAAACAGCTTGTGGGCTGGCGTTTGATCCTTGTCTTCGAACATCGATACCGCCCCTTTTCCAAATCGCACAATTATTTTCTTAGGCAAACTAAATAATAATCAGCACGCCGGATAAAGTCAATTGGGGGGATGCGGTTGGCCTTTAGAACTCTGGCAAGTTATCGAGGTTGTTTTCGCGGATGCCGTCTGGTTCGCTGCGCAAAATATCTCGGCCATATTTGTGAAATACATCGACATGCGCCAGGTTGCCGGACTTCGCCTCTTGCAGCGCCGACACATAGTCCAGATCTCGCCCTTTGTCCGTGCGAACGGCGATGATATCTCCATCGTCATTTTTGCGGACCGCGACGATGCGTTCCTTCCCGTCATTTTCCGCGACGTCACTTGTCGACGGCTGATGTTCTGCGACGTAGCGGTTATAAATCTCTTCGAATTGATCTGGCATCTGTACATCCCTCCATCAAAAAATTCGAATCGAATAACATTCGAATTGTGACCACATCGACAGCATGTGCGTCATCGGCGGAAAATACTCATGTGCATTTTCTTACGGGCCCTTGACGCGCGGCGCAGAGCCCTTTCGCTCAAATCGACTTGCCGCATTCCGCCGGCGTTGAACGAACGCCGTGGCCAAACGATAACGCTCGACGATGTACCCCGCGTACGGTGAAGGGTGCCCTTCTCCGGCCAGCAATTCAAGAAATGTGTACGCATCTTCGTTCTGACGCTTCTGGTTACACGTTTCGCAGGCACAAAACAGGTTTTCCGGATGATACGGTCCTCCATCGGAGTAGGGGATGACGTGATCGACCGTATTCGCCTCATTCCCGCACCACAAGCAGGTCGCACAATCCCGTTTAAACACAATCTTTCGGTACATCGCATTGTTCTCGGGCGCGTCATTGAGCCACAGTACACCGCGGCTGTCCCAATGTGCCCGGCCTGCCGCGACCTCCTTGGTCGCCCTGTCCAGCGTACAAGGCGTAAGAATCTTTCCCTTGGCGCTCTTGACCGGAACGACAGAACCCTGCTTCAACTGGTGATCACAACTGGGGCACTGAAATTCCCGCCGCATGAGCACCCGAATTGACCAAGTCGCTTTGCAGTTTGGGCACATTCCTTCTGCTGGTTCCATGGGCAACACCTTCATTCATCCTGTCCCAAAACCTAACGTACCTTGTTTGGTCCGACTCGAGCATATGATGACCATTTCATTTCTAGTGTATGATCCGGCCGAGAACGTGTATTGTTATATGTACAATCTTAACGCAAATCTTCCCCCTGAGGTGATTGGATGTCGACGCAGAAGAACGAACTCCCCAACTTCCCATACCACCGTGATCCGCTGGTCACCGGCGCCATAGAAGCTCGCCAAATCACGTGTCAGGCCTGTGGTGAAAAGCGCCCATACGCTTATATTGGTCCCGTTTTCACCGACGAGGAGGTAGAGGACATCTGTCCCTGGTGCATCGCTGATGGACGAGCGTCCGACAAACTGCACGCAGAGTTTGTCGATGCAGAGCATTGTGAGCCCGTCGCCGATACGGCGAGCTTAGCGACGCTCGTGACGCGCACGCCCGGCTTCGCCGGCTGGCAAGAAGAACAATGGCTGAGTCACTGCGGGGATTTTTGTGTGTATATCGCCAACATCCCAAACCATGAGATGAGCCAGCACGAAACACTGTTAAAATCGATTGACCGCACTTCTTCGCCGTCGGTTGCTCAACTGCTAGACACGGTCTCACTCTCGCGCACAGCGGAGTTGGACCGTCTAATGAATGGAGAAAATCCCTATCGCATTCACGTCTTTGAATGCCGTCACTGTGGCATCCGCCGCGGTTATGTCGACCGTGCCGCCGACACCTTTGAGGACGACGACGCGCAATAACTGCCTGTGTTTTGCACAGGCAGGGCGACAGCCCTAGCCAAATTGCAATACAGATACCTGATGCTGAAATACCCTTCGAAGATCACAAAAAACCGCCATCACGACCGACAGCGGTTTATCTATGTACTCTATGACAACTCCCCGTTTTGCCGTGAAGCCCACAGTTTTAACCTGCTCCTGGCAGGTGGGTATCCGCATACCGTTCTCGCAAGTCCACTCCATGATGGCATTTGTTCCAACGATAATATTAGGATTCCCGTGTGATGTGCATTGGTTAAAAACAAATAACACTTCACCAACATCACAGGAGACGTTGTGAAGTAATCTTACCACGCGGTGTACAACAAAACAACACCCATTTTATCCCACAAAGAACCTATCGCCGTTCATATAGCACAAACGCATCCGGTGGACATTCAGACATGGATATCCATTTGGTAGCGACCATCGGGGAGCCTCCGCACCAGCGATGCCAATTCCATCTCCAATAACTGCGCATGCACATTCCCTGGCGCTGTCGCGGTCAAGAGCGCGATTTCTCCTGCTCGCAGCGGGCCTTCTTCCGTTAGGAAACGAGCCAAGTCCTGAAGGTGGCGAGGAATCAGCTGAGGTGGCGACAGTTCTCGACTTCCCTTTGCGCTCGTGACAGGATTGCCGTAGTGTCCCAGAAGTGCAATGGGATCAACCAACGGAATCGCTCCATCGACCAATAGCTGATGTGACCCTCGAAACGATTTCGATGTGATGGGACCAGGTACTACCCAAACGTCTCGCCCCAGTTCTAACGCGGACTCTGCCGTGCGTAGCGCGCCTGATTTTTCACCTGCCTGAACAACCACAGTCGCGCGCGACAGCGCAGCAATCAGGCGGTTGCGCTCCGGAAAGCGATGCTTTGCGGCAAGGCTTCGCGGTGCGTACTCACTGAGTAATAATCCATGTTCCGACAAGCGACGATACAAGGGGCGATTACTAAGTGGATAGCAAACGTCAATCCCACATCCCAGCACCGCAATGGCACATCCGCCGCTGTCGAGTACAGACTGATGGGCACATGCATCAATGCCCATCGCCATGCCCGAATAGACAACAATCCCTGACCTCGCCAACGTGCTTGCAATCCACTTCGTGGCGTATGTGCCATAACTCGACGAACGACGTGTCCCGACGATGGCCACGCCATCGTCCTTTGCAAGAAGATCGAGATTTCCCCGAGCGAAGAGGACTACCGGTGGATCAAACAAATCCAATAGGCACTTTGGGTAGCTCGCATCACCTTGAACGAGGCACTCGATTCCAGCACCCGCCAACTCCGCTTCCACGTGACCGGCACGGCGTGGCGCAGCCTCTTGCCACGCAGCCATTTTGCGCGCCGTTTCGGGTCGCATACGGAGTGCATCGAGCCAGTCATCTGGACTGGCTTCCGACAATGCGCGTACACTGCCGAAATGCGCGAACAATTTACGATATGTAGAGGCATCGAGGCCAGGACACAGAGCCCAGTAGACTCGCAACTTGCGTTCGTCCATTCAATGTCACCCATTTCAATTGGATTGCTGATCCAATTGTCGTAGAGATGGACAAGCCCGTCGATAACGTCCAGCAAAGATCTGCTACAAAACACGTCCGTCGCGAACATTTTTACATTGCACTGGCACGTCCAAATAAAAAAGCACCTCCCAGAACCCATTCCGGTTCCAGGAAGTGCTTGCAAGCCAGCAAAATTTACGAGAATTAGATGGTCGCCTCGTGCGTCTTGCACTTGTCTAACAGGCCACGTTCCTCAATGACTGCGTACAACGTCGCACCCATCTCGGACGGCGTCGGCGCGACACGAATGCCGCACTCTTGCATCTTTTTGATCTTCGACTCAGCCGTTCCAGCGCCGCCGGACACAATCGCGCCTGCATGTCCCATCCGACGTCCCGGAGGTGCAGTCACACCTGCGATAAAGCCTACGACTGGCTTCGTCATGTTCTCCTTAACCCACTCAGCTGCTTCTTCCTCAGCTGTACCACCAATTTCACCAATCATGATCAGTGCCTCAGTGTCGGGATCTTCGTTGAACATTTTCAGCACGTCGATGAACTCAGTGCCCTTCACCGGGTCGCCACCGATACCGACGACCGTGGACTGACCGATACCGCGGCTCGACAGCTGATATGCCGCTTCATACGTCAGCGTACCACTACGGGAGATAACGCCCACCTTGCCTGGCTTGTGAATATAACCCGGCATAATTCCGATTTTGCATTCACCCGGCGTAATGACACCAGGACAGTTCGGCCCGATCAGGCGCGTGTGACGGCCTTCCAGATACCGTTTCACCTTCACCATGTCCAACACCGGAATGCCCTCTGTGATACAAATGACGAGGTCGAGCTCGGCATCCACTGCTTCCATGATAGAATCTGCTGCAAAAGCTGGTGGAACGTAAATGACGGATGCATTGGCGCCGGTCGCAGCAACAGCTTCAGCTACGGTGTTGAACACAGGCAACCCTTCAACCGTTGTACCACCTTTACCAGGTGTGACACCGCCAACCATTTGCGTGCCGTATTCCAAGGCTTGCTTGGTATGGAACAGCCCTGTCGCACCAGTGATGCCCTGTGTAATGACCTTTGTGTCTTTATTCACTAAGATACTCACGGTATTCCCTCCTCACACAAGCCCGACAATCTTCTGTGCTGCGTCCGCCAAGGAGTCAGCAGCGACGAGGTTGAGTCCAGACTGATTCAAGATGTCTTTCCCTTGTTGCACATTTGTACCTTCAAGGCGGACGACCAACGGCTTCGTGAGGCCGAGTTGGCGGGCCGCATTCACCACGCCGTTCGCAATGACGTCACACTTCATGATGCCGCCAAAGATGTTGACGAGAATGCCTTTGACATTGTCGTCGGACAGGATGATTTTAAAGGCAGCCGTAACCTTTTCTTCACTCGCGCCGCCACCGACATCGAGGAAGTTGGCCGGTTCGCCGCCGTAATACTTGATGGTGTCCATCGTCGCCATGGCCAATCCAGCACCATTGACCATGCACCCAATGTTCCCGTCGAGTGCAATGTAGCTCAAATCGTACTTGGAAGCTTCGATTTCCTTCGGATCTTCCTCGTCCGTGTCGCGCAGGTCGACAATGTCCTTGTGCCGGAACAGCGCGTTGTCGTCGAAGTTCAACTTGGCGTCCAGCGCCAAGACGTCGTTGTCCCCCGTGAGCACCAACGGATTGATCTCGGCAATCGAGCAGTCCTTGGCAACGAACGCTTCGTATAGCGCTGTCATGAATTTCACAGCTTTATTGATTGCCTCTTTTGGCAGTTCCAATTTAAATGCGAGGTTGCGTGCCTGGAAAGGATTTAGACCGACTGCGGGGTCAATCGTCTCGCGGAAGATCTTCTCTGGATGCGCTGCAGCCACTTCTTCAATCTCAACGCCGCCCTCCTGGGACGCCATCATGACAATGCGGCCTTGCGCACGATCCAACACCAGACCTATGTAATATTCCTTTTTGATGTCGGTCAGCTGTTCAATCAGAAGGCGTTTTACCACCTTGCCCTCAGGGCCAGTCTGGTGCGTCACGAGCGTCTTACCGAGCAACTCGCGTGCATGCTGCTCAACCTCTTCAATCGATTTCGCCAGCTTCACTCCGCCAGCCTTACCACGGCCACCTGCGTGGATCTGTGCCTTGACAACCGCCTTGCCGCCAAGTTCCTTCGCAGCCGCGACAGCCTCTTCGACGCTGAACGCCACCTTGCCTTGCGGAACTTGCACGCCAAACTGGGCCAGGACTGCTTTCGCCTGATACTCATGGATGTTCACGTGCCATGTCCTCCTTTGCACATCGTTACAGCAGACAAAAACCGGGACGAAGCACCAGTCGTACGCTGTATTGTCCTTTATCAGCATAGAACACCTGATGCGTATTTACAACTTTTCTTAATTGGATAAGTTGTCTAATTCGCATTCCTAAATTTGAAAAAGTGCACACAAATACGCGATGACAAAGGCACCAGAGAGAAAGAGCAATACCCTGCGTGCCATGACATCCCCGACCGCGTTTAGCCAAAGCCCACAACCGAGCCCAACGGTTCCAGTGAACACCGCAATAATCGCGGCCTGCGTGCTCCAGGAGATTGGGCAGAGACCCAACACTGCGAAAACGACCGTCACCGCCACCAAGGCAAAGCAGAGCCAACGAAGGTATTCCCACCGATTGCGGCGAAAAGGCGGTTTATTTGGTCTGACGTGATGCTCTGTCTTCCCCTTCTTGTTGTGGCGAGCTCGGTAGGCCTTTAAATCCACGACCTGTCCACGTCGGCTTTGTCCCTCAGTTCGGTTTGAACGTTTCCGCGGGTTCTCCACAAGACTTCCCTCCTGGTTTGATGAAAAAGTAGTGAAATCGCAAAACCTGTGAACGCTTTCTCGCGAGCACTTCGACGCTGCCGAATTCTCCTCTACATTATGGCCTAGAACACGCGTTATTGCTATATCTAGCAGTAAACGGTGAAAGGAGCCACACCTATGTTGGGTACGTCCATCTCAGCGATTCACACCGGCCTCATGCCTGAAGTCATCCGCGTGGAAGCGGATGTAAGCGGCGGTTTTCCCCGCTTCTCTATCGTCGGTCTGCCCGACTCCGCCATCACGGAGTCCAAACTGCGAATTCGCTCGGCGTTTCGGAACAGTGGCCTGCCCTTTCCCCAAGGGCGAATCACAGTGAATCTAACACCCGCAAATTTTCGCAAACGGGGCTCCGGACTCGATCTCGCCATGGCCATCGCCATTCTCCGCGCAGCGGCTATCCTCCCCGCGGACGATGGCACGACGGCTTTTTTAGGTGAACTTCGCCTGTCCGGCGAACTCGCGCCCGTCGAAACCGCCGTAAGTTTGGCGCTGCGCTTACAGGCTGCGAACGTGGAACGTTTAGTGCTCGCAGAACGTCAAGTTGTTCCACCAGAACTCGCGAAATATATGCAAACCATACCGGCAGTAAAACTCACCGACGTGATCGCCATCCTGACGACATCCACTCACGTAAACCACGTGACACCATCTGTCTCCGTTCCGCCACACGACGCAAAGCATGAGACAGATCTCCAGCCCGGCCTGGCGGCACTCGACGGAATTCGCGGAAAGACTGCAGAGAAACGGTTGTTAGCCATCTCCGCTGCAGGCCGCCTGCCACTTCTGTTGATTGGGCCACCAGGAATCGGCAAGACGTTGCTCGCGACGCACCTGGTCGACTTGTTCCCCGACCTCGACGCCCGAACCGCATTGGCCACATTGGCCATTCGCGAGTTGACGGGGCCAGCCGGTCACCTGTATCGGCGCCCCCCGCTGCGCATGCCCCATCACAGCCTAACGGTCGCGGGGCTGATTGGCGGTGGCAATCCCCCACAACCTGGTGAAGTCACCCTAGCGAGCGAAGGCGTGCTCCTGCTCGACGAATTGTTTGAATTTCAACGCGCCACCTTAGACGCGCTGCGGGAGCCACTGACACACCACCAAGTTCACCTCGCGCGCGCGGGCCGCAGCGCCACCTTGCCAGCCAATTTTCTGCTCGTGGCAACCGCCAATCCGTGCCCATGCGGCCAGCGCGGCTATGGCGAGTGCCGCTGCATGGAAAGTGATGTGCGCCGATATTGGTCCCGCTTGTCTGGTCCATTGGCCGACCGCATTCCACTCATCGTCTATTTGAACAGGCAACCGACGACACCCGTGCCGCCTGCACTCGACGTCAGCGCACAAACCCTTCAAGCGCGCGTGCAGCACGCCCGGGAGCAACTCGACCAAAGTGAGGATGACACACCCTCCGAACCGCCATTCCCCCGGTGGCTTGACGATACAGCCGCAGCCTTTCTCAGAAAGGTGAACGAGCGAATCCTCACATCCGAGCGCGCCAGACAACAAGCACTGCGCATCGCGCGAACCATCAGTGCGCTCGAGGGCCGTGAGACCGTCCTCAAGATTGACATCGAAGAGGCCGTACTTCTACGAAGCCACGCGCACATGTAACTGACGTACAAAAGGTGGCCGCCAGAGGCCGGGGCAAATTGCGCTGCAGAGGGAATCTGGCAGTTGCCCCGGCAATCACTGGGCTGCGGGCATGGACGCAGACCGCAGTGGCATGACAATCTTCACCTCTGTGCCGACGTTCACCCGGCTATTGATTTCAACGCGACCGTGATGGTCAGAAATGATGCGATTCGTCACCAGTAACCCAAGCCCGGTTCCGCTAGGCTTCGTCGTGTGAAACGGTTGACCAATTTTGTCGAGTTGATCTTCTGGGATTCCACAGCCGTGATCGATAAAGCGAAGCTCAACCGTATCTCCGACGCGCTGTACATCAATGACAATTTCCGCACCATCGTCACTCGCCTCAATGGCGTTCTTCAGAACGTTCATAAACACTTGTTTCATCTGGTTTTCTACACACGAGACAAACAGTTGGCGTACATTACACCTGCGGATGAGGCGGATGTTCCGCGGTGCGGCTTGCGTTTGCAACAATAAGAGCACGTGTTCCAAAATGGCGAGAATATCTTTGTACTCGTACTTGACGGCCTGCGGCTTCGCCAGTGTCAATAATTCTTCGACAATGGCGTTGACGCGATCGAATTCGCGCAGCATCAGATCAGCGTACTGTACTGTGCGTTCGGGATGTTCCTGAATCATCTGCGTAAATCCGCGGAGCACGGTCATGGGATTTCTCAACTCGTGTGCAATTCCGGCCGCCAGTTGTCCAGCGACCGACAGTTTTTCCGACTGCACGAGCAACTGCGTTGTCCGAACCCGCTCCGTAATGTCCCGTTCAATAGTGGACACAGCGACAATTTGTCCAGCCGCATTGCGAATCGGAGACAACGTGACGCTCACGTAAATGGATTCCCCGTCTTTGCGTTTGCGCACAGTTTCCCTTGAAATTTGTCTTCCGGTCTCCTGCACCGTTTGTAGCCACTCATTCAGTTCGTTGAGGGATTCTTCGTCAGGTGGGAAACGACCTGCGAAATCGTCTTCGCGCCACCCGTACAGTTCTCTACAGGCCCGATTGGTACGTACGAGATTGCCGCCGAAATCAAACAGGCAAATGGCATCAGCTGAGTAACTAAAAATCGACTCAAATTCCTCCTTCATCGTCCAGACTTCCTGTTCGCGTCGTTTGCGCTCTGTAATGTCCCGCCCAATCACCAATAAGCGATGTCGTTTTCCATTTCGGAAAATAGGGATGGTAATGGTATCAAAGATTCGCTGAGGCTGTCCTCGTGACCCAAAGCATGTCTCCTCGCGAACCGACGTACCTCGTTCCCAAATGTCGCTATCGTCCTCGCGCACTAAGGAGTTGGAAACCGTGCGTGTTCCCAGGATGTCCGAAGTGGTTTTGCCATACCACTCATCATCTTCAATGGAAAACAGCCGAAGTGCAGTATCATTGGTCTCCAGCCACCGCCCATTCGCATCTTTGAACAGCACCACATCCGGAATCGCGTTGATGAGCGTGTACAATTGCTGTTCCCGCTCGCGTTGCGCCTCTTCCACGATTTTTCGATCGCTGATGTCCGTGCTGACGGCAATAAATTGATGCGACCGGCGAGTTGCATCGAGGAATGGCACCGCCGTCGTCTGCACCCAGAACGGACTTCCATCCTTTTTGTAGCTTTGCACTTCCCCCCTCCAAACGCGGCCGCGAGTCAGCGCACGTTTCATGTCCTGCACAAGTTCTTCACACTGTTCGCCATAAAACAATTTGTTGTAATCGGCCCCCAGCACGTCATCGCTGCAAAAGCCTGTCGTGCTGCAGTACTTGTCGTTCACGTACGTCAATCGGCCGTTTGCATCTATAATCGTGACAATACATGCCTCACTTAACGCCACTTGAATATCCGTTAAGACCTGCAGTGCGTGCTTCAATTCTGCTTCAACTCGTCGGAACATACCATCGCCTCACCCGTGATTTTACATACTCGTGCCTGTGCACTCTGTTCACCAGTTTGCACGAATTGAAAAATACTCAACCTGCTTCTATTCCTAAGCTGGCAATGAACGGTCGATGAATCTTCTTTCAACGAGGTTGCACAAATCGTCGGTCTAAGGTTAAATTAGGCGATAAGGCTTCGTGATTTACACCTCAATGGTAATGAAACGGCCACGCATACCAATCAAAACAACGCATTGCAGTGATTTCAAGGCGTATGTTCCAAAGTATATTTAGTTTTGTCTTGTCTACTCGTTTCGACACCCTTCTCGTAGGCAAATCTATATACTAAGTACCCATCGGAGCACTGCAAGACTACCATTTAGATTTCATAATTTATGTCGAATCGCTATAGGAGTTGTGAATGTATGACTTGGACTCAAGGTCAACCGCCTCGAGTAAATCAATCGCCTTTTATTGATCCAACGAAAGAAATGAAACCGAATGACCGCCGAAATAACCGCAACCCCAGATCACCACAAGGTACGTCGCGACATCCTCAGAATATGGACAACGTCGCAGCGACATTCACACAAGAGGGCCTGCAGACATTCTCGACTATCTTTTCAACTTCTGTGGAAGCCGCCATCGCAAAGTCGCTTCCAGAAATCGTAGAACGCGCAGTAGAACGCCAAATCAAGCAAGTATTACAGCAAACCATTGAGAACTTTGAAAAACTGACCACCGACTTAACGTCACAAATCAGCGACCTAAAGCGACTCGCAACCATGTTGTCAGAAGGCGCAGAGGGAGAATCCTTCGCCGCCGAAGCGCCCGAATCCTTAGCTATCTATGACCAACAACCTCAGCGTCAAGAGAAAAATGATGAAGAAGCAAAAACGCCAGCAATTCCTGCTAGGGATGCGGTGGTAGATGAGCCATACGAGGAAATGACCATGCCGATGTCGACCGACGAGCCAAGCCCGTTAGAAGCGAGCGTGGAACCCCCTCAAACGCGCATTGCAAAAGAAGTTGAGCTAGTCGTGAAGACCCTCAAGGAAATCGGTCGACCCGTCAAGTCTGACGAACTTCGCGCCTTAACCAGTGAAGTCCACTGGGGCGCGAATCCATCCGTTAAAATGAGCAATCTCATCAACAAGTCCAATGGGCAAATTGAGCGTGTTGGCCGTGGGCGTTATCAGTATAAGAATCAAGCGGACTAACAACTTTGCCTTCCCCAGATCATCTGGACTGGGGAAGGCAAACATGTGATGTAAAAGGCTTCTTCGTGCATGTTTCGAGAGATTCGGAGACATTCTAGCATCATCGAAAATGTGCGAGGAGGTTCTACCATTGTCGAACATCCATGACGATGAACCCATGAACCACGTCGATATCGAGGAGACAGACAGCCATATCACAGTGCAAATCAACATGCCAAAAGATTGTTCACTGGATGACGTCAATATTGTCGTAAATCGTCAAAACCTATATGTCTACCCCAAACTTGAGGTGAAGACGCGCGTTTTGCGCCCGCAAATTGTCCCGCTTCCGACCGTGGTCGACGATGCATTTGCGAACGGCTCTTTGCAAAATGGCCTGCTACAAATCAAACTTCCCAAGCTCAACGCCTACACAGACTAACCCTGTTTCACAAGATACGAGGTATGATGCGGGACGGGCGCTTCCATCGGCAAGCGAATGTCCACCGTTGTACCTCGCCCCAGTTGGCTGCTAATTTTCATCCTTCCGCCGTGGGATTGGACAATTCGATAGCTCACCATCAGCCCTAATCCGGTTCCAGTCTCCTTGCTCGTATAAAATGGTTCACCTAATTTAGGCAAAACTGTCTCGTCAATGCCGAAGCCATTATCCGTAATTCGGACATACACCTCATCGCTCGCTTCCACGCGTCCGACACAGACTTCAATTTGCCCACCCTCAGGTACCGCTTCCATCGCATTTTTGAGAATATTGAGGAACACCTGTTTCAATTGATTAGAATCGCAGCGGATGGAAGGAACCCAAGTGTGGATTGATGGCAACACAGCGATGTTCTTCATAACACACTGTGTGCTAATTAGACTAAGCACATCTTGCACTAAATCGACTACGTTATGACGTTCAAACACAGGTTTGCTCGGTCTCGCCGCCAACAGTAATTCATCTATAATGCGATTAATCCGGTTCAATTCCGACAACATAATTTCGCAATACCCCGCATTGTTCCCACCCTCAGTCATCAACTGGACAAATCCCTTGAGCGCAGTCAGCGGATTTCGAATCTCATGGGCTACACCAGCGGCCAATTGACCGACCACGGCCAACTTGTCCGCCTTTCGAATAATTTCTTCCGCCTCAATCCGCTCCGTAATATCCAGAAGCGTTCCGATGATGACCGGCTTTCCGTTGAAGTACGCCAGCGTTCCATGCACTTCGACATCAACCGTTTCGCCATTCTTGCAGAGCCCTGTAATTTGGTAACGGATGCTATCCACTTCACCCGACAGACGTTTGCGCACATTTTCTACAGCTACACTCAGGTCTTTCGGTGAAACAGTATCCCACGCCGTCATGCCAATCATCTCTTCCACCTCATAGCCAAAGATTTCGGCCATACGGCGGTTCACAAACGTCAAAACGTTGTCTTCAACGATATACACGCCCACGAGCGACTCCTCAACAATGGTTCGGTATTTCACCTCCGCCTCGATGAGTGCCATCTCTGCACGCTTGCGGTCCGTGATATCCCGTGAAATTGTCGAAACCGCGATGATGTTTCCTGAGGTATCAATGACTGGCGACATAATCAAGCTCACATCAATTTGCCGTCCATCCTTACGAGTTCGACGAGTCTCCGTGCGTATCGTCTCTCCGCGAAACGCTGCGCTCACCCATTCACTCGTCTGTGGCTGATCCAAAAACGGACAAAGTTGACCTTGTGCTTCCTCAATAGACCAGCCGTACACCTGTTCATAGGCAGCATTGACCCGCAGATAACGCCGATCTCTACCCATAATGGAGATGGCATCCCCATTGCTGCTGATGAGACACTCATACAAACCCTTCGTCTCACGCAGTTCATTCAGCGCCTCAATATGTTTTGTCAGATCTTTCGCAACGGTAAAAACGCCGACAATATCTCCATCGACGACAATCGGTACACTGCTGATGCCAAGGTAAACTGCGTGTCCAAATTTGTCATACACCATGATTTCATAGGACTGCACGATACCCTGACGCACCTGTTCTGCATTTTTCATCATCTGTTGGACATACGGCTTGGCGACAATCGCTCGTCTCTGCGACGGGCGTTTTAGCGCCTCGCGAGAATATCCCGTCAAGCGATACAGTGCCTCATTTGCATACACCAATTCCCCTGCTACATTGGTTTGCAGCACGATATCCGGGTTGTTATCCACCAATGATCGAAACTGTTGTTCGTGAACCTCTGTGAATCGTCGACAGTAAAGCGCGTCGAGCACCATTTCAATCTGCTGAACACAAACGCCTACGTCTAATCCATTGCAGGGGACGACATCGCATCGCGATCCGAGGACGACTACACCCTGGATATCGGAGTTTACACGCAGATACCATGCGCCCAGGTGGCGCAGACCACGCTTGGTAGACAGTGCCGCAAGCGGATCTGGCAGTTCCTCCACGGTCCACCATCCTTCACCCATGGTCTGAACAAACTGCATGATATGTATATTGAATGATTCGACGAATGATTGAGATGCAGTTGTTAGTTCCTCCATCACGCCCCAAGGGCTGTAAATGCGTGGTTGATGCGAATCACTCATTTTCAATTTCTTTCGGTACAAAAAAAATCCACTATCCATCCCCATAATATCGCGGAACGCTTCTGCAGCCTGTTCAAACAATTGTTGACCGCGTGCGACACACCGCCATTCGTGTGATTTACGCCAGTACATTAGGTAACGATCATCCATGCAAGTACACTCCGCCCGAAATTCTAGTTCATCTTAAAATAATTGGATTAACAAGGTTGTTACACAAAAGAATACCAGTCAAGCAAGTTGCGTCAATACTACACCTACAATATCACGGAAGCCACTAGAGAAGGACCTAGAGAACACATCTAGGTCCTTCAAACATGCGCGTACAATTAGTATGCCCCGCCACCGTAGGGTACGAGTAGAATAAAGAGAACGAAGATGATGAGGAAGACGACTGCCCATTGTGTGTATGCGCCAAAACAGCCCATCCGCGTGACCTCCCTTACGCCGAATTCAGTTACATTACACGGTATGGCATATCATAGGACGGGGTGTGGGCGGAAACACAATGCCCAGGCGCGCAAGTGTTGTCTCACGAAGTCTATGTCCGCGAACGATGGGCAAGCGTTGGGCCTTTTCCAAGGAGTATAGTCAGACAAGAAATCATCAACAGGCACAAACTGCAAATAAACGAAATCACAAAAAGATGGTGCGTCGCAATCAGCGCTGCCCGACTCTGGAGTTCTCCCGACAGAAGATACATCACAATTTGTCGTGCGCGCTGTTCAGACTCCCCGGACGCGATATCGTGTTGTATCGCCGACGTAACCGATGCCGAAGTAATGGTATTGACTTTTGTCGCGGCCCAACCGTTGATGGCTGTCAAGGCGGCAGTGTGAACGTTCAGGTACCACTGAGAAACCGGCGTCACGATGGTGTAAAGAAACACGCGCAAAAATTGAACCACCGTCATCGTCCTCGGCAGTTGGTTGAGGGGACCGCCTAGCGCACACGTGACCAGTCCGACGACAAAGTTCAGCCCGACGCCACAGGAAAACAGAACCAATTGGAATCGCAATTGGTCGAGACTTACGCCCGGTTCCAGCGACGTCAACCGGTAAGAAGACAGGGCGATACACAGAGAGCCCACGATGAACAAGGGGCCTGCGCCAACGCGATCGAAGAATGACGCCGCCAATATCGCCGCAAGTCCGACACTAATCACAAGCCCTCCGTAAACCGAGGGAAGCGTTGTACTTGGGATTTTGCTGACCGTTTTCATCGCGAAACCCATGCCCGACATGGCCACAAGCATCAAGAGATTGGACAAAATGGCGACAAACGCCCCGCAGATAGACCTTCGCGAGGTGACTAGCCGAAAATCGACGAGTGGATGAGAAACACTCAGTTCAACGACAATCAAACACGCGAATAAACAAAGGGATACACCCGCGGGCACAAATACGAACGGACTGCTGAATCCATACGGTAGCAAATTTCCAAGCCACCATATCGTCGATGTCCCGAGCATAAAAGCAGTGTCGTACCAATGTAGTCAAATCGGTTCCAGGCGCCTCTGGCTGAAGCCATTGATGGTACCGGGAACATGTGCTTGGGGAGATGTCCACTGAGCAAAAGGGCCCCGAGTGATAGGCATGCACACAAACCAAACAGCCATCGCCAATGGTCATAAGCTTGCGAAATCGTTCCGAAAATGGCTCCAAGAACGACGGATCCAAACATAATACAAAGCAAGATGCCCAGCACGCGATTCCGTCGCTCAGCCGGGAATTCGACAAAGAGCAGCGGCACAAGCACCATTAATTGGGTGCCCGTTAGGGCGCCTTCAAGCGCGCGGCTTATCCCGAGGAGAACGGTGTTATCTGAGATGGATGATGCAGTAAATGTGACGACAAACATGACGGTGGCACAGCGAAAGCAAAAGCGTAGCCCCAGTTGCCGACTCAGCACGGGACCTAGTGGAATCCATACAGCAAACGCCATGTTCGCGACAATCGATATCCACATCGTGGCGTAACTGCTCGACCCGAAAGCGTTTTGAATAATGGTTTGAATCTGCATAAAGCCGGACATCACAAGTAAGTTCGGGCCAATGGTCGTTGCGAGAATCATGGCGACAATCCAGTGTCTGGGCAGGGTCATAGGACAACTCCCTTATCGCTAAAACAAGGCATTCCGGATCATCCGAAGATTTCACCGACACGTATGTTGTCCCAATTCCCATCGTAAAATGAAGCTAAATTTGATACCAACGATTTTCGTTCCCCTTTCTGACGTCTCGATGTAAAATTCATCTAACAATCGTTTCGCACCAGACAGCCCGAGTCCCAGCCCCTTTGAGTGCGCAAATGAACGACCGTTACGCAATCTATCGTCCACATCACGAATACCAGATCCACAAGTGCCCTTCCGTTTTGTCCGTGACCGTCATCACCGCCACAACGTTAACTGAATGAAGTACCCCCACCTAAACAGATGGGAAACAAAGGGGGATGTCAAATGGATACACAGTTGAAGTACGGAGATTGGGTGTCATTTTTATTTCAACATCGTGCATTACTCGGTTTTATCGTCAAATCCATGCCAGACAAACAATCGTATGTCATTTTTGTACCGGAAACCGGAAAACATTATACCTGTCCGGCTGTGATGGCCATTCCAGAGGAACCGATATTGAAGAAAAGCGACGTCCAGGCACTCATTGATTTATCACTCGACCTCAAAGACGAGGACTGGTTTCACGAATTGAGCAGTCAATACCTAGGGATTCAAGGCACATCCACCTGCGACAATACTACTTGATACCGCATGTTTCCAATGTGCTTCCCGAAACGACGTGCATCAACGCAAAAGCCAGCCCAGTGTCCTCTAGTGCCGATTGGCTGCCGCGAGCAGCCCTTCGCACATCACGTGTACCTGCTCGGTCCACGTTGGATGTTCAAATAGGGTTTCGGGTAACCGAATTTCGTGTTCGCTTCCTGTTTCCGCCATCTGTGCAAGCCGAGAGAGAACGGTGTCCACAGTGGATGAGGCCAATGCTTCCATCGGCTGACGAGAGACATTCATCGAAAGAACGAGGTACCCTAATCGCTGTGCACTCACAACGACTGGCCACAATTTCTCCAATTCTGCGTTCTGTCGCGGGTATTCGTTCACGGCTTGATCATGAACCATTCGGAGATGTACCAAAGCGGATTCCAGAGAACGGCGACTTGCCCGTTGTTCGGTCAGCGGTATATGGGGGTCTTCATCTGCCGTTCGCAAAACATCTCGAATCGCGCGAATCACCCGTGCAACGGCCGGCCGAACACGAGTCGAAGCCGCGCGGCGCCAAAGTGTCAGACTCGCCCACAGTCCAATCACACAACCCACGACCGTATCGAAGAAGCGAGCCTCTATTACGGAAACAGGCGACACGCCCCACTGCCCTAACTCAATTAACAAAATCGGCAGCGGCGTGATGAAGACGACTGCCGCGCCGTAATTTCGCCCGACCAACAATTCAACAATCAACTGTAAAGCGACGATGGCCACCACGGCCAGCGCGATCGTCGGTCGAAGCCATAAGATTCCACCGGCAATCAGGATGCCAACGGTGGTTCCTAGAGCCCGCTGGAGCGTGCGGTGGACAGAGGCCAGTACCGTAGCGCCTTGTAACACACTGGCACAAGTCAAGGGAACCCAGTACGGACGGGGATCCCCCAAAACCCAAGCGACAAACACAGAGACCAACACCGCCACACCGATACGCAAGGTGGCCGGACGCACGAGTGATGCCCGACTCCACGCGACGCGGATGTCATCGAGAAGAGACGGGTTGCGTTGTACCTCCGCCTTCCAGGTTTCAGGAACCTGTGTGAGATGTCCGGCGATATGCACGCACTCCTCTAAATGACGGGCGAGGTGACGGCGGACTTCCGTGTCGCAAGTCGGGGATGGAATGCGAATTCTCCCGGCCAAGTCCATATTTGAAACACTCGCCCCCAAGTTGCGAACAGCATCCGCCAATCCTTGGCAAATTGGTTTTTTCTCAGCAGCGAGTTGAACTCCACACAAAAATATGATGTTAGCCTTTTGCGTCAACAGATACAAACGATAGGCCTGTGCCGTCTTGCGCCACTGGAGTTCACCACTCGTCACCGCGACCTGTGCGTTTTGTAACGCAACGGTCGCCTGGTGCCGGGCGCTATCGTGCGAAACAGTCCCCACTGCGGACAAAAAGTTCGCAAGTGCCCGGTATGCGCCAGCTACCGCTCTCGATTCCGGTCCATGTGGGTTCACAAGCCACCCAGCCATACTGACGACCCACGCAATGGCACCCCCAAGAAGCACGCATCCCGCACGAAGTAGCGCAGTATGTGGCGCGATCGGCATGCCCGTACCCACTGCACCGACTAGGATAAAAAAGTACGCGGACGGCACTGGAACGCGCCAGGCGCCGCACAAAAACGTCGCCCCCGCAGATACGATGCACAGTGCGACAGCAATTCCCAGCACACTCCCTGCCAAAGCCGTGCCGAGGCCAATGGCGAGCGCAAGTCCGACCGCGACCATCGCGCACTTGACCGCTCGTTGCGCGTAGGGCTCATTGCCTGCATAGATGGCCGTAAATGCGCCCATGCTCGTCACCATGGCCAACGACATGTTGCCGATGAGTGATCCTGCGATGAGTGTCAATCCCATACTGATTGCGGCACGCGTCGCTCGCCGCCACGGATAGGGTATGGGTCGCACTTGAAAGGCACCGCGAAGCCCAGGGTGCGTCGGGGCAGGCGGTATCTCCCATGAGGGTGTGATTTTGAGCCGTGCATCTGTCTCGATGGGTGCCTGCGCGCCGACCACTTGTTTGTTCTGTCTCTTCACCGTCATGTCGGTCTCCCTTTCATCTATCTCTCTCAAGATGCCTTTTATCGCTCTGTTCGATGCGATTTTTCCTCATCTACTGGATTGTGTACCGCCATCTGGGTATCCACGCGTGCTTGAACGGCGAACAGTGCACGCTTTAACTGCTCCTTATCTTCCTCTGAATAGGTCGCGAACAACTCATCGAGCACCTCTCGTTCGACATGTGCCAGCACTTCGGCCAGGTGCTTCCCCTCCGACGTCGCAATGGTATGAACGACTCGCCGGTCGTCTGCACTGGGCCGACGTCGAACCAACTTCTTTCGTTCGAGACTATCCACGATTCGGGTAATCGTCGTCTTGTCTTTCTTCGTCAAATCAGCCAATTGGGTTTGCGTAACCCCTTCGTGGCGCGAAATGGTCAATAACACCAGCCACTGTTCGGTCGTGACCCCGTAAGGTTTAAAATGAAGCATCGTATAATAGGCCACTTTTCGATACGTTTGGCTAATTAAGATGCCGAGTGAATCTTCGAGCGGATTGTACGCCATACGCTTCTCCTCGCATTCCGATATCAACAGTCATTGTCACGCAAATATTCAGCTATGCAACTATTGGCCGATCACGATTTGCCCTCCATTTTGCACACGCTCTAGTAACCTTTGCGCAAATCGACGCGGTTACTTACTGGATGCGCTCCAGATTCGAGCAGACGAGCGGTCTCCACTAAACACGCTGCGGCCTCTTCTGCCGTGGTCACAGCGGAAATATGCGGCGTGACCAGGATATTTTCGTGGCGCCAGATAGGGGACGTTTGCGACAAGGGCTCTTCGTCAAACACGTCCAAAACAGCATGGCGGATGCACGAAGCATTCAGTGCTCGCACGAGTGCGTCCATATCGACGCTGCCTCCCCGCCCCACATTGATGAACATCGCCCCTTCACACCTGCAAAACAAGGCATCATCAAATATTTTCTCCGTTTCCTTTGTCAACGGCAACGTATTGATAATATACCCTACCCCCGCCAAGATGTCCGCCCCAATTGGCCCCATGATTTCTTGTATCGAAAACACTTGAGAAAAGCGAGCATCCTGGCCCCCACTACGCGACACTCCGACAATCGTAGCACCAAAAAACGCCAAAACCTCCGCGACACGCTTTCCGATATCGCCCGTGCCAAACACCAGAATCCGCTGTTTGGCCAAAATTCCCGGCGCCACGGGGTTCCAACGTTGCCTTCTCTGCTCAGAGGCAAAAACGTCGTGGCATTGTACATCGCGTAATATGTAACTTAAACTGTACTCCGCAATCTTCTGCCCAAACGGTCCCGTTGTCCTCGTGACAATGGTTTGTGTCGATGGGTCAAGCCATTGAACCACGTTGTCCACACCAGCGCCTAAACAGTGAATCCATTTTAGATGTTCATAGGAAAACCCAGGTACTAAACGAAACCCGACGAATGCATCGGCGGTGTCTAACAACGCCTGCGTAAGGGTATCGTCCGTCGCAAAAATAAACTCCCTTCCAGACTGGCCTGCAAGGTGAGATTTCAGATTGGCGTTGAGCCGCCCATGAACGATAATTCGTTTCAGTTGCACCATCAGCACCCCCAGGTCGTAGTCTCTAACCGGAAATTCGACTCGTCACGCACCCCATTATCAATGTGAAATGTCCACATCGTACGTCAGACGCGCGCGACGAACATCATGGACGATGTTACATCCCCCGACAACCACCTATTTCCATTATAGAACATATGCAGAAAAATAGCAGTTCAACTTGTCTGACGTGATCCTACGTTTCGCGCACGAAGGCGCAGTCGCGATCACGAAACAACCGACTTTCCTCGTCAGCGCCAGCCCTGAGACAAAGCATACGATACTGCCATTCAGCCAAACCTAGGGCGAAGTGACCACTCGTTACCGTCATAGTGAAAGGGGTACAAATGATGGCACAGGATCCACTGGTTGTTCACGCCATTATCAATGGCGAGCAAGTACCGACAAAACGACGTTATGCCCGCGAGAACCCAGCCAATCCTGAGGAAATTGTCGGGTATGGCCCACTCAATACGCAGGAAGAAGCCATCCGCGCGATTGAAGCCGCGAACGAGGCGTTCCCAACATGGGCTGCGACTGGATTGGACGAGCGCATTGAACGCATGCGACGTGCTATTGCACAGTTAAAAGAAAAGACACCCGAGTTGGCGCAGTTGCTCTCGCGTGAACACGGCAAAGCACTCTACGACGCTGAAGGAGAATTTGGAATATCCATCATGTGGATGGAATACGCCTGCGACACAGTCAAGGACGTCCTCCAAGACCAAGACCAAGTACAAGAACACGACAACGGCAAGACGATTATCACCAGTGACGCGATTGGTGTCGTTTCCGCCATCACGCCGTGGAGTTACCCGTTTTCCTTATCTACCATCAAAGTGGCACCAGCACTTTTGGCTGGCAACACGGTGGTCCTGAAACCAAGTCCGTTTGCCCCACTTGCAGTAACCAAAACAATGGAAATTATCAGCAAGGAATTCCCGCCTGGGGTCCTCAACATGGTTCACGGTGAAGCAGAAGTCGGTGTCGAACTGACATCGCATCCAAAAGTGGCCAAAATTGCATTTACAGGCGGTACGAATACGGCGAAACACATTATGAAGGCAGCCGCCGACACCATTAAGCACATGACGCTCGAATTAGGTGGAAACGATGCAGCCATCATCCTCCCCGACTTTGACGTCAACGATGAACGCGACCTCCGGCGTTTGGTCATTTCCAATTTTCTCACAGCTGGTCAAATTTGCATGCTTGCGAAGCGCGTGTATGTCCACCGTTCCATCTTCGACCAATTCATTGACAACTACGTGGTGGCAGCGAATCAGTGGATACGGGTGGGTGACCCGTTCAACCCCAAAGTCACCGTCGGCCCCGTCAATAACAAGCGCCAGATGGAGTACGTTCAAAGCCTGATTGACGACGCTAAAAAACGCGGCGCAAAAGTCATCGAATTAGGGACAGTCCTCGATGAGGAACTGTTTGAGAAAGGATACTTTATGCGGCCGACGTTGGTGCTCGGCGCCGGGTATGATGATCCCATCGTCGTCGAAGAACAGTTCGGTCCAACGGTTCCCATTTTGCCTTACGACGACGAAGAGCAGGCGATACAACTCGCCAATCACAGCATCTACGGATTGACCAGCTCGGTATGGGGAGACCCGGAACACGCGATCCGTGTGGCCCGACGAATTGAAGCAGGAACCACGATGATTAATACAGCAGCCGTTCAGGGCCTGGATGTTCGCTTTCCATTTGGCGGCGTGAAACAATCCGGCATTGGACGCGAATATGGCGCCGAAGGGCTGCGCTCGTATGTCGAAACACACGTCATCAACGTTCCCAAGCACCTCGACTTACCGTACATTCCCGAATGAGCAGGAATCCGGGTGGGGGTAAATGATCCCCCACCCGTCATCTCGACTCGCTTTCACACGTATTCCCCTTTACGCGTGACATTCATAGCCGTACACTATCACTTGGTCTTTTATAGAGAGATAAACAAATCAATTCCTGGAGGTTCTCATGCCCTACAAAGTGGTTTTTTTCGATATTGACGGGACACTCGTCAACGAGGACAAGGTCATTCCCGATGACACGAAGGAGGCAGTTGCACGCCTAAAAGAGCGCGGCATAGACGTATTTATCGCCACAGGACGAGCACCCAGCCAGTTCCACGCCGTGGCAAAGGCGCTGCAAATCGACTCCTTCGTCACCTGCAATGGCGGATACGCCGAGTACAAGGGAAAGCCAGTGTTTGGCCGCCCTATCCCACGCGATGTTTTGGAACGAATCAGCGAGTGGGCAAAGGAACATGAACACCCTTTGGTCTATGCAACCGCCAACGCGTGCTATACCACGGTCGACCAACACCCATATGTCAACGAAGCATTCGATTACTTACAAATCGTCGAAAAACCTGAGTATAGGCCAACTGTGTGGACGGACACAGATGTCTATCAAGTGTACTTATATTGCGAGGAACCGGAAGAAAAACCATACGTTCAGGCGTTTCCAGAGTTGCGCTTTATCCGAGCGCACAAACTGTATCTCGATCTATTTCCAAGTGACGTATCCAAAGCAGGTGGCATTGAAGCCATGTTGCGCCACTTGAACGTTTCGCCAAAGGACGCGGTGGCGTTTGGCGACGGGCTGAACGACGTACAGATGCTGTCGTATGTCGGAATGGGCATTGCTATGGGAAATGCGAGTGATGAAGTGAAATCCTATTCGGCCATGACGACCAAAGATGTCAACGACGGTGGCATTGTCTATGGCTTGAATGCGATTGGACTGCTCTAATGAAGTGGGTCATTTGTCATCCTGTTCCCACCACAACTTCGTTTTTTATATTTAATTTACTTTTTATAGTTATTAATATAAAATACAATCAGATCACGTCGAAGTCATATGAACGTGTCATGAATCCGATCACGTTTGATTGTGCATGGTATCCAATCATACAAACGATGTTTCTAAGTGTGGCGGAAAGGGAACGAAGGAGGCAACACCATGGAATTAGCAGGCATTCACCACCTAACTGCGGTCTCGTCGCGCATCCGTGAGAATTATCAATTCTATACGAACGTAATGGGCCTGCGGCTGGTCAAACGCAGTGTCAACCAAGACGACGTGAGCGCTTACCACTTGTTTTACAGTGGGGATCGAAAAGGGGCGCCAGGCAACGATTTAACGTTCTTTGATTGGGACATCCCGCGAGAAGTGCGCGGAACCCACAGCATTACCCGCACCTATCTGCGCGTAAACGGCGAGAAGGCCTTGACCTGGTGGAAAACGTGGCTCGAAGAACACGGCGTCGTACACGAACCCATTCAGGAGATTGACGGACGCGCCACACTTTTTCTTGAAGATCCGGAGGGGCAACGTCTCGCGCTAGTCGATGACAGTGGTGCGGGAGATCCGCACGAGGCATGGGAAAAGAGCGTTGTTCCTGCTGAATATCAAATTCGTGGACAAGGACCTATTGTGATTAGCATTCCGGAGTTGCGCTATACAGACATGGTTCTCACGAACGTGCTGTACATGCGCCAAGTTCGCCAGTATCTCCATCCAGAGACAAAGAAGGATACTATCTACGTCTATGAAATGGGTGCAGGCGGCGCACATGCAGAATTACACGTCGCCGTACAACCAGACTTGCCTGCTGCGCGCCTGGGGGCTGGTGGCGTCCATCACGTGGCATTCCGTACGAATGACGCCGACTACCACGACTGGGTGCAACGAATTCAATCCTATCGTATTCCCAACAGTGGTGAAGTCGATCGGTACTGGTTCCGCAGCCTGTACTTTAGAGAACCCAACGGCATTCTCTTTGAACTGGCCACAGACGAACCAGGATTCGCGATTGATGAAGATGTAGAAACGCTCGGTGAAAAAATCGTACTCGCGCCGTTCCTCGAACCGCAGCGAGCTGAAATTGTAGCTAACCTCAAACCGCTCGACTAACGACAACACAGACATCGCACACGCCGTGCGATGTCTGTTTTACAAAATGCACGAAGCGTTCTTATTCGAAAATTCACGAAAAAATCAGCAAATTCTACGGAAGAAGTCTAGTGTGCACGAGGGAGGTCAGCGCGCCACTATCGCGCGCTAAGGTGATCCCGACGACATCGAGGCAAATATCAAAGGCGTCCGGAACGATCGCTCGTGTGGCGAAGTAAGCGCAAGATTGTTGCATCAAGCGGAGTGATTTCAGGGGTGTCACAGCGTCTATCGGCGAACCAAAGCGAGCGGACGTACGCGTCTTGACTTCGACAAAAATATATTTGCCTGGTGTATGCGCGACAATGTCCAGTTCGCCGAAGCGTGTTCGAACATTGCGATCAACCACGTCCCACCCTAAACATTTGTGTAGGTAATCACAGACAATACGTTCCCCTTGTCGCCCAACGCTACTTGGACTTCTGCCCGAATTGATAGACATAAGCCAGCACCTCCGCCACGGCCTGGTACAACTCGGCTGGAATCACACTATCCACTTCCAACCCAATCAAGGCATCCACGAGTGGCTGATTCTCCATCACAGGAACGTCGTGCGCTGAAGCCGATTGAATGATTGCTTCAGCCACTTCCCCTGCCCCTTTTGCAACAACGCGCGGCGCCTCTTCACGATGGCGCTCATAACGCAGCGCAACCGCTCGTCTCGTCTTCAACGGGCATCTCCCTCCTCTGCGTCCTCGGTGCCGACAGTCCAGCCAATCAGTTCCCAACCACAAGTAGCGAGAGGCTTCGCCACCACATCGCCACCTCGTTCGAGGTGCGACAGGAGCCGCACATCTTCACCGACAAAATGCACGAGCAACTGTGGTCGCTGCGCTGTCACGATACAAGTCAATGCTCGCCCGTGCACGTCCAGTTCAATGCGCAACCGGTGAATCAGTTTACCTGCAGCGCCCACTTTCGTTTGCCTCTGTGCTTTCCATTTCACAGCCTGATACGGCGGCGTCTGCTCCGGTTGTGGCGGCAGGAAAAACAACCCGCCACCTGCGCGTTCATATGGATTGTCTAGCACCGAAGCAACTAACCTGTCCTGCACGACCCACGTCTCGAGCTTATGCGCTTCTTGCTTGTTGGACGCAGTGGCTATCGTCCCTCCATCCATCGATGCAAACGGCAGGATCGGCGGATCTGATTTAAAATTCATCGAGACCGACGATGCGCGCTGATTTGCTTCTGACGTCGCGGTCGCCAGTAGATTCCAAAGTTGACGCACCACCACTTCAGCCTGTTCCATTCCGGAAGCCTGTTGCGGCGCAACAGAAGCCTGTGGCGAAGGCGTGTTTGTGTTGACGGACGCAGATTGACCACCAGCCGCCACTGGCACAGGACGTGACGCGGGCGTCGGAACGGATTGCTGCGCTTCTGCACCCGCCGAGCTCACATGCGACGTTTCAGCCTGCGCGGCTTCGTCCGGCACCGACAAAGGGTTCGGCAGAGAATTCGGCACGCCAGGTTCTCCAGTATCATCCTGTGCCATCAAACCGTCTGCCAACGTCAATTGTTGAAGGACTACCAACTTCCACGCCCATTCAGCCTTCAACAATTGCGGGTTTTGCAGAATCGCAAGTGGCACATGTCGCTCGAGCGCAAAGACCTGGTCGTCCGTTCCGCGGACGGCGGTAGTAGACGGTGTCTGTACTTTTCCCGATCCGTCCGCTGGCGTTTCTACCTGCTGCCGACCGCCACGCGTCACCGGGTCTAACCGACCGAGCTTGGCCAACGGCTCCGTCACAGATGACGAGAGCCTTGTCAATGGACTATCCATGTAACACCAACCTCATTTGCATCGTTTGCGCTTCACGCACCGGTGCGAAACTCATGCGGTGATGCTCAGTCGGCCCGTAGGCCTCTAACGCCGCTCGATGCTGTTTCGTGCCGTATCCGACATTTGCCGCAAACCCGTACTGCGGGTAGACGGCATCCAATTGTTTCATATATGTATCGCGAAATACCTTCGCAACGATAGATGCAGCGCCAATCGCCAACGAGCGATGGTCCCCGCGGACCACAGGCAAAGACGGCACTGGACTATTGGCTCCATAAATGCCATCCACCAACAAAATCTCTACATGGTGAGCCAAGTTTGAAACCGCTCGTCCCATCGCCAATTGTGTTGCGCGCAGAATGTTGAGTTGGTCAATTTCACCGACCTCTGCAACACCAATACCGACGGCGATGGCCGTCTCGCGAATCAACTTAGCGAGTTCCTCGCGCTTGCGCTCCGTCAAACGCTTGGAATCATCCACCAGTTCCCAGCGATGCACGTCTGTTGGCGGGATAACCGCCGCCGCAACGACGGGACCTGCTAGGCACCCTCGTCCGACCTCATCCACCCCTGCGTACAGACTTGCGCCAGCCATTGCCCGGTCAAACCGATTCCGTGAGCACAGCGCGAGTGATGCATCGACTTTTCCCTCTCGCATGAAGCCACCTCCGACTACGTATCAGTCTACATGCGATAGGCGGAGATGAACAGCATCGTTTTGTGAAAAAGTATACCAGCGAAGGAGATGGAAAAAGCTACATAAGAAACGCATCAAGCCTCGTCCGTCGTCGCATCGTCACCCGGCCACTCCAGCGTCAACCGGCCCAAAACGCCATCTTGCACTTCCTTGATAAGCATCCGTGACACCCGTTCAATATCGACTTCCGCGCCACGGGCCAGCATGCCACGATGCCTGCCAATCGCTTCGAAAACAGGTGCAATTTGCGGCCACACCGTTTGCAAGTCCGTCCAGTCCACTGCAGGCAATTCAGCTAACTTATATCGCTGTTTCAATTGTTCCGGATAGCGTCTGCTCGCATAAGCCACAAAGTAGGCAGCCGCCTCTTCCACATTATAAATTTGCTCTTTAATTGCTCCGCTCACAGCCAGCCGCAGTCCCTGTTCCGGCGTGTCAATTTTCGGCCATAGCACACCAGGCGTATCAAGCAGTTCTATATCGCCCATCTTGACCCACTGCTCTTGTCGCGTTACCCCCGGCTGGTTTCCGGTCTTCGCCACGGCCTTGCGCGCCGTGCGGTTGATGAACGAGGATTTGCCGACGTTTGGAATACCGACGACCATCGCTCGAATAATCGTCCGCCTCAGACCGCGTTGCCTATCCCGATTAACTTTCTCGCTCGTCACCCGGTGCAGCGCATCCTTCACGCGGCCAAGCCCCTCGCCCGAGAGGATATTGGCAGGCACCGCAATCATATCGTGTTCCGCAAAATAGTCCGTCCACGCTTGTGTCGCTTCCGGATCCGCCAAATCATCACGCGTCATCACAATAATGCCAGGCTTGCGCGTCGACAACTGCTGTAACACTGGATTGCGGCTGGAGATTGGCAGACGTGCGTCAACCAGTTCAATGACGGCGTCAACCTGCTTAATCCTGCTCTCCATAATCCGCCGCGCTTTTGCCATATGGCCCGGATACCATTGAATCGTCAACTGTCCCACCTCCTGAATCAGCTACTGCACATCTGAATTGTGCCGGATATATAAAATACGGAGGGGATAACCCCTCCGTATTTTCGTCGATTGTACCGTAAGTTATCGGCGGATCTCTTTGATACGAGCCGCTTTGCCGGAACGACCGCGCAGATAGTGCAACTTCGCACGGCGAACTTTACCGTGGCGGGTTACCTCAATCTTGTCGATCTTCGGCGAGTGCAGCGGGAACGTACGCTCTACGCCGACGCCGTAAGAAATCTTACGGACGGTGTAGGTTGCGCTAATACCAGATCCGCGACGGCGAATCACAACGCCTTCGAAAACCTGAATACGTTCGCGCTGACCCTCGCGCACTTTCACGTGCACGCGCACAGTATCACCAGGACGGAAGTCCGGAATATCCGCACGGATTTGGTCTTCGACCACTGAACGTAGTAAATTCATGGCCAGACCTCCCTTCACACAAGTGTTCGTACCAAATCACGCTGGCAGAGGACCACTGTAATCACCCGACGTAGTTTAACATATAACTGCCCATTATGCCAAGCATAATGTAAAAACGCCACCTCGCTAGGAGGTGGCGTACTGGTTTGACGTTTGGCGATTAACGTTCCTCTGTCGGACGAACCTTCACCTCGTCTACCTCATCCGTCACCTTGGCGGATTCACGAGATGTCAGTTTCTTCAATGCGTGCTTGATTTCCATATCACGCATATAGTTTGGAAGCTCTGGCTTACGAATCACAAAAACCAACTCCTTGACCGAAATTTTTCAATCTCAGCCAAGTCCCGCTTTGGAAAAGCTCATATTGCACCTACGACGCTTACGGAGTTAGCTGACGGGTTCGGGTGTAGGAAACCCTACGCGCGACATCGTCGCACGACTCACCCCAAAAACATGGTTCCTCCGCTCCCAAATTGGAACTCAGCGAATGGATTACATAACTCATTCTACTCGCAAATCCAGCACTTTGCAACCGTTCACAGGTTTACTGCTGGGCACTGCCTTCGAGCTGTTTCACCAGCGTTTGTGGAATTTTCACGGCAGCGACCTTAGGCTCGTCAATATCAAAGAACGTCGTCGACGTGTCGGTGACCACTGGGCCAAGTTGATCTACCGGGTTAATGGAGTCCGTTTGCACTTCGCGCACGAAACCTGTCGTCTGCCCCACGTAGAACGTGTACTGAATTGGCTCGTTCGCGCCCAATGCCGAACGGTTGTTTCCGGCAACCTGCTGAAGGAATCCAGGCAGTTGAACCGACTGATTGGGCATCGTAAACCGGTACACATCACAATATTCATCGACTACGAAAGTGCGATTTAACTTTTCGAGTGTCAAATGCTTTCCGGCCGCTGTCTGTACGAGTTGCGCATAGCTATTGAACGAGCCAAGGTCCTGAATCGGATCCGTTTGCGTCCACGAGCTGGTTTCATCTGCGTACGCGACCTTCCCCTGTTGATAAAAACTTACATTGAAGTTGTTTTCATGCACACTGATGGAAGCTCTGTCCGGCAAATTGACTGTGCCGTACACGGTGTAACTCGTATGCATGCTGCCATTTTTCAGTTCGACGTCAGACTCGAGTTTGTACATGCTGGCGGAAGTACTCTGGCTCACCGCTTTGGTCAGCGGCGTCCAGGAGACATTTTTCGCCGTCACCGTCACCGCGGTAGACGTCGTACTCGACGAAGGTACTTGAACCGCAGGTGTACACCCCGTGAGCCCAGCCAGGGCGAGCATGACGACCATCGTTCCAAATCCTACAACACGTCGACTCATGCCTGTTTCGCCCCCTTGTACAAACGAATTCGATTCACCCAGCCAGCAATGATGACAATGCCGAAGAGCCCTGCCGAAATTGGCAGCACTGGAACGTTCCACTTGTGCAGAATCAAGTATTCTCCACTGCCGTATATCGCAACAGCCAAATCCTCTGTACCATCCGAGAACGACACAGGCGTGACGTTGACGACGTTGGTCCGGAAGACGCGCCAGTCGCGTTCCAATTGGCCCGGTTTTCCGGTTGCTCCAGGGACAAAGCGATACGCCGAGAAGTAACGCGTCGTCGCGTTGCGCACCTTCGACGGATCATCCGTCACAATTTGCGTTGCCCCTTGCCCCATATCCAGCACTGTTTCAAACCGGAAGGAAGGGCTGGTCGCCGTATACACTTTGTGCCACTGTCCCGCAGGAGTCAGTGTCAAGATATACGCGGGCGAAGCATTGACAAAAATCGCGTCTGCGCCACCGTGTGCGAGCGGACCGACGACCACGTCATTGGGTACAGGTGTTGTCGGTGTGCCTTGATACGTGGCAACTACCTTTTGTGCATCGAGATCGAATACTTGAAGGTTGTTATTGCCGACGAGCAGCAATTGATTTGCGGACGGAGTTGTAAAGTGCCCCATCCCGACCACACTCGTCGCGGAAACGGAGACCGACACGGCTTGTCCCTGATAGGTTCCCGTCAATTTGCCGCCGGCAATCTGCCAACCACTCGGCTTCGCCTGAACACCCAATTGAGCGAGCGCCGACTGCCAATTCTCGAGTTCTTCCTGAACGCCCTGGTTGCTCAGCGCCTGCATCGTCGTCGCGTACGACGCCGGATTCAACGCGGTCTGCACAGCCTGATTGGTGGTGAGATAAGGAGACAAATACTCGTTCATCTCGCCGTCTGCAACATACCAGTGCGCCAACTGGAACGGGAAAAACGTTTTAATCAGATTCAATGGATGGGCCTGTGCCAAATCTTGCGCTGTGGCTGTCACCTGCTCGATGTGGCCCCCGACTTGCTTAATTTCGACAAAGCGATACTCGCCTTGTGCGGTCTGGAGCACATTTTGGAGAGCATCCGGCGAATCTGTCGCGTTCTGGACGAGTTGCTGTAACAAGTCATCCGACGGGATATATTCACTGACGGTCAGCAACGCATCCCCTTGTTTGGTATGCACGACGTCGAATGGCGCCGCCGCTAGATTGTGCGGGTCGATATGCAGCCGACTGTGTTGAACAATCCGGAACTGCGTCAAAAACGGCCAATCGCTAAACGGCAGCCAAGCATTCGCCACGATGACGGCCAGCGTACCAAACAGCAGCGGGAAAAAGCGGATTTTGCCAAACCACAGGGCCGCGACAAACAGGACAAGACTGACGACTACGGTCACGACGAGCGTCTTTGCAAAACTGCTGAACGCCAGTGACGACAACCCTTGTCCAAGCAATAAGCTAAACAAGGTAAACGTAACGAAACGGCGACGGTATTTGGGATAGATACTCGTCAGCCACAAAATCGCCAATACGACGACGGCCAATACACCGTAAATCGCTAAGTCCTTGACTAGGGGACCGATGATCCAAACGCCGAGCGCGTTGATAAGCACTGCCCAGACAATGTACCCAACAACGAGCAGAACGTGTCTCAGAAGGTTATTCTTCATGCTGTACCTCCTGATTCTCCAAACTGCGTCCCCAGAGCAAGAACAAACCTACCATCACAAAATAAAGCATGAGGGACGGTGCGTACTCAAATACGTTCTCCACGCAGTTATGGACCAAAATCGCGACCACACCTGCGAGTCCACCCAGTGCGAGATAGCGTTGCCGCCCCTTCGCACGGCGGACGACCGTCACAATCATTTCGCGCAGAATCGCAATATGCATCGCCACAAACAGGACGAGTCCAACCAGGCCCGACTCACCGAGAATTTTGGCGTAATAGTTGTCTGAGTAAATGGAGTAGCCGTGCGTCGATGCGACCGATCCGCCATAGCGACCCAGCCCGGCCCCAAACAACGGATTCCCCGACATGACATCAAACGCAGTTTGCCAGCGAATAATCCGGCCACCCTGCGCCGATTTAATCATGTACACCGGGTTAAACAAATCCATGACACGGTGATGGATGGGCGGTAGAAAGAACCCAATCACACCGAGAATCACCAATACAATCAGCAACTTGCGCTCATAGACGATAGCGATGAATAACAGTGCAGCACCAAATCCCATCCACGCGCCGCGCGTTCCGGTCAGGAAGAGGGTTAAGAGACAAAACAGCCCGCCAAGACCGTACACCCACTTGCGTACGCGGTTGCGCTCCCAGATACACAATCCAAAAACGATGGGAATCATCATTTCCATGGCGGCACCCAACTCGTTTGGCGATTTGAGTACCGAGAACACGCGCGTGCGCACATGTTCAGTGACGTCTACCCAGCCACTCGGAATCTGTGGCGCCATCACATATTGGATCACGCCGTGTACACCAATTAAAATCGCCACCGCGGCAGCCGCGTGAAGAAATTTCGGAACGTCCCGCGGCTCCACCAAGAACGGCAACAAAAGCCCGAACAAGATGTAGTAGACATCCATTCGAAACCCGTCAAAAGCGATGGATGGGTGCGAAAGTCCAATCACCATTAGCGCGAAGCAGTACAAAATGTACCACCCTGCGAACTTGGCGAAACCAAATGCCCGCGGCCGGTGCCCCCGGATGTAGCGATTCAGTGCGATGACCGCGAGAATGAACAAGACAACCTTGTCCCACACGGAACCTAAATAATGCAGCGCCGACAATCGCAGCGTGTAATCCACAATTGGAAACGCAATGAGTAAATATGTACACCACTTCGCTACGCGCGCACCGAACGGTTTCTCTCCGTTCAACTCGCCGGCGACAAGGTGCGCCTGATCTTGCATGACTTCAACTCCTGTACACCTGAATAATTTCGTGCTGCCCCTGTCCTATTTCGCCGCATCAAGTCTCTGGCGGTAACATGCGGCGCGTTCTCTCTTGTTTTCGCTCAATACGCAGCCTTCTACGCTCAGGTGCTGTGTCAAAGTGCATACGTTCCTCGTCCGTTTCCGGAATCACCGGAGGGACTGGGTTTTTCTCTCCGTTTTCATCAACCGCCACAAACGTCAGGTACGATGATCCGGTGGTCGTCACTTCGCCAGTCATCAGATTTTCCGACTGAATTTTGACGAACACCTCAATCGACGTATTATGCGTGTAGGTGACAAACGCCTCTAACGAGATGGCCTCCCCTAGTTTCACCGGCGCAAGAAAATCGAAGCTGTCACTCGACACCGTGACAACCGGTTTCCGCGCGTGGCGCATCGCGGTAATCGCCGCAATCTTGTCGACATACGCCATCACTCTGCCGCCAAAAATCGTTCCATAATGGTTCGTGTCTTGCGGGAGTACCAGATCTGTCATCACCGTTCGCGATAGTCGCGCTGGTTTACCTTCCACAGCTTCTTCTCAGCTCCTCTTACAGGCAACAGGTCATGATTTATTTAGACGCAGAAAAAGGTACGCATGCACTCACGCACTCGTGTTTGGCCTGCGTACCGTTCTTGCTTCCTCGTCCATGTGATTCATCGTCGTTGCCCCTCCTACAATAACACACTCCGTATCATTGTAGGTTGTTTTATCGGGGGTGATCAACTATTGTTCGATTCCGTCGAAGATTGTTCGTGATTCCAAATGACTTGCTTCTGACGCTGCCACTGCAACAAGTAACCAGATGGATTAAACGCCCACTCGTGTGTGCCCGTGTCCTTATAGATACCAAAGTGTAAATGGGGCGGAAACTTCCCCGATGTCCCTGGCGGTCCATAGCCCGTGCTGCCAACATAGCCAATCACTTGGCCCGGGCGAACCAGATCACCCTGTTCCAATCCCTGTGAAAATGAAGATAAATGCGCGTAATAATAGTACAGATTATTGGCGTCACGGATTCCAACCCGCCAACCACCAAAACGATTCCAACCTTTCAGCTCGACAAAACCATAACTGCACGCCAATACCGGTGTTCCGTAGTCAGCGAAAATGTCCACGCCTTCGTGCGAACGCCGGCCGCCCCAGCTTCTCGCCGCACCAAAACTATGTTTCACCGTATAGTTATAGCGCTTGTCTAGGGGAAAACAGTGTGCGTTCGCCGACAGGCCAAAGTGTTCAAAGATCTCGGAATAAGCGAAGACCCTGTCCATCGCCATCGGATCTTGAAACAAATTCCACACCGCCAATTCCTCGTCCCCATCATCCATCCGCGTCTCTTCGTGCAACCAATACGCCAGGGACTGAATCCTATCCGCCTGATCCCACGGCAACGCCAGTTGATCCCCATTTGAATCGCGGCCAATCCCGGAGAACATCGCAATGCTCGCCGGCGAAACGTCGAACGCCTCTGGATTGCCAATCCCAGACCAGGTCGATGGGTGAAATGCAAACCCGTAATATGGGGCCTGTTCTTTATCCGCCTTGGTCTTCTCCAGTTCTGCATAGCGGTCAATGGCCGCTAAGAGTGTCCACGGAACATGATATTTGTCTCCATACTCCTCATACAACGGTTGCAGCGCCGCCTGTGTCATCGTGGACTTGGCCGCTACGCTTGGGGACCGCGCGGCTAGTGCGAAACCGCACAAAATGGCTGTCGTGGTCATCACGAACCACACAGAACGCTGTCTGTGCATCGTCACCACTCCTCACTCTCAGGGGCTTGATACAGTTACCCTTCCCCGACTGGTACAATGTATCCATAAGAGCTGGGTTCACGATGCGTTTGAATGAACGAGAAAGAGGTATGAACATGGCAGTGACTCAAATCACAATTCTCGTACGGAGTACAGAAATAGATGTCAATGGCCACGTCAACAACGCCAAGTACCTAGAGTATTACGAATGGGGCCGCGAAGACTGGTATGAGCAGCATGGCTTACCGTACGACACGTTGCGCGAGGCGGGTGTCATCACCGTCGTCGCACGGGCGGAGGTAGATTACCGATCTCCCGCAAAACAAAACGACCAATTGACAATCACCTCCTGGGTGTCGCAAATTGGTCGCAAAAGTTTTCGCATGAAGCAGCGTATCACGGGTACGAACGGCCATCTGATTAGCGAGGCCGTCTTCGTCATTGTCACGGTACACCCCGAAACGGGTATACCTGTACCTGTCCCGGACGTCATCGCGCAACACACAAATTAAACAGGTAAAGCGCCACCATACACATTCGCACGGCAAACGACAGATATCCTGACGAAGACTATCTTCAGAGTTTCCCGTCAAGATTTGCAAGGTCGTATCCAAGCGCCTGCAATTTCGCGGCGAACGCCCTCGGCATTGGTGCAGTGACGCTGAAATCCCCGTCTTTTTTGAGCTGGGCCGCATGCAAGTAAAACGTGCTGTTTCCTCGCTCCCTTCGCGCACCGTACTTCACATCGCCCACCAGCGGGTGGTGAATGTGCGCCATATGTGCTCGAATTTGGTGTGTTCGCCCTGTCTCGAGGCGAATTTTCATCAACGTCGTGCCACTGGCGGAGGAAATGGGCGTGTAATTCGTCGCGCTCTCTTTTCCCTGTGCCGTCACCGCTGTCACTTCATCGGAAACCCGAGCGAGTGCCGCGGTGACTCGACCCGCCTTTTGCACAGTCCCTGTAACGAGTGCCAAATACGTCTTCTCAATGCGCCCCGATTGAAACGCCTCAGCCAACTCACGCGCCGCACGCGACGTCTTGGCAAAGATGACGAGCCCTGTCGTGTTTCTATCCAAGCGGTGCACGGGAGCAGGTGTAAACGCCTGCCCCTCCACTGCATCGCGCTTGCGATAAACATACGCCTCCACTTGCGCCTGCAGTGTCGAGGAATAATCGCCGTCTGCGGCGTGGACCAATATGCCTGCCGGTTTATTCACAATCACGACTTCATCGTTTTCGTAGCGCACGTCGACGTTTGACTTTACCCCAGCATACTTCTCTCGTTTTGGCTTCCGAGATGCCGCATAGTCCTCATCAGTCATATACAAGTTCACGGTATCTCCCGCATGAAGCACCGTGTCTCGCTTTCCACGCTTGCCATTGACCTTGATGCGACCGGTTCGAATAAACTTGTGAATACCAGACAACGGCATGCCCGGCAGCAACAACCGCAGCCACTTGTGAATCTGTTTTCCATCGTCTGCGTCTGCGATAACAATTTGAATCAATGTTTTTCCCCCTGCATCGTTCCGAAATCCACAGTAAGGCCCGTTCGTCCAATCCGTATGGACGATGGAAGGTGATAAGCCCCTGTCTCGTAGACAGCCCTATGTAGCGTAACCCAACACGGGCGATGTCACAATGACGATGCCTGGAATACACAAAAAACAGCGACCGTGAGCGCCAAGTATCCCTCCCCCGAATAACGGATGCATCATGCGCGCCTGCGTAAATACGCAATCACTTCGTCGGTCACCTCGGTGGTCGTCGCCTTACCCCCCAAGTCTGGCGTTTTCACGCCACTCGCTAGCGTAGCTTCCATGGCTTTGAGAACGAGTGTGCCCATCTCCTCAAAGCCTAGGAAATCGAGCATCATTTTCCCCGTCCAAATTTGACCAAGCGGATTCGCAATTCCCTGTCCCGCGATGTCCGGCGCAGACCCATGCACAGGCTCAAACATCGATGGATATGACCGCTCGACGTTTAAATTCGCAGCCGGGGCAATGCCAATGCTGCCCATAATGGCGCCACCGAGATCGGTCAAGATATCTCCAAACAAATTCGACGCGACGATCACGTCAAACATCTGTGGCTTCATCACAAAAAACGCCGCAAGGGCATCGATGTGGTGCTTGCTTGTAGCAATCTCGGGATGCGCTTGTGCTACATCCTGAAACACATCATCCCAAAACGGCATGCTGTGGGAAATCCCATTGGACTTGGTCGCACTCGTGACGTGCTTCCGGCGACGACTAGCCAACTCAAATGCGTAGTGCATTGCACGCTCTGTCGCTTTACGGGTGAATACGGCGGTCTGCATCGCCATCTCATCTGCACCTCGGTGCATCCGCCCGCCAATCTCGGAGTACTCCCCCTCCGAATTTTCGCGAACGACGACGAGATCAAACTCACCAGGGTCTCGTAGTGGCGATGTTAAGCCTCTCAGCAATTTCGCTGGCCGCACGTTGATAGACTGGTGCAGTTCTCGGCGAATTTTGATAAGGAGTCCCCACAGGGAAACGTGATCCGGCACCAACCTCGGCATCCCCACCGCACCCAAGAAAATCTGATGGAAGCCTTTTAAGGTCTCAATCCCGTCCTCTGGCATCATCACGCCGTGCTTCAAATAGTAATCACAACTCCAAGGAAACGATGTCCACCGAAAGCCCAATCCTCCGTGAATGTCGGCGACAGCCTCCAACACCCGAATCGCCGCCGGAACGACTTCCTTGCCAATCCCGTCGCCAGGAATCACTGCGATTTCGAATTGTTCCAATCCATTCAACCTCCCATTATCCGCGCTGCTGCACGGTTGACCGTCGTTTCCCGGGCTTCACAAAAACCATCGCGAGCATACCGATCACCGAAGCCACAGCAGCAGCGACAAACATTGCGTTATAGCCACTGGCAGCGACCAGAAATCCTGTCAACGTAGGCGCAATCACCGTTGCGATGTTCGTAATAAAGTGCGTCACGCCACCGAAACTACCGGCCTTTGCAGGCTCCGTATCAATGACGACTGCCCAATACACGGAGTTCGGCAAAAAGTTAAACGCGTTGCCAATTGCCATCAGCAATAACACGGCTGACACGCTGTGCACTGCAGGGATGATTAAGAAGCAGGCGGCCGTTAACACGAGCGAACCCACGGCCAACCCCGACCGAGCGATTCGCAGATTGCCCGTGCGCTTACGCAGTGCATCGGATATGCGCCCACCCAAAAGCACCGTAATACATGCGCCAATCCACGGGATCATCCCCATGTACCACAAGTTCGACAAAGCGTAGTGAAACGTGTCTTGCAAGTACTTAGGTGTCCAAGTGAGAATCAAAAAGTTAACGTACTGAAACGCAAAATACCCAATTGCGTTGCAAATCAGTGTTGGATTCTTAAAAAAATGATACCACGGAATCTGCTGCTGTTCGGATTCGGCTAACGTGGCTTCCTGTGATAGTACGTCCTGGCCGGATCGAATGGTGTCCAATTCCGCTTTACTCACACGAGGATGGTCCTCTGGACGGTTTCGAAAAACTTTCGACCAAACGATTACCCAGACGACCCCAAGCAGGCCAAGAATCACAAATGTCGTCTGCCACGAGGTGATAGACAAAAGCCCGACGGCAATCGGCGCAGTGATGAGCGAGCCAAACGGCACGCCAAACAAACCGAATGACTGCATAAATCCTTTTTCCTTTGGCGCAGCCCAGTTGGCCACCGTTTTGTTCATCGTCGAGAACAGCGGCCCCTCCGATACGCCAAACAGAATGCGAATGACGGCAAATCCAGCCAAGGCCGATCCGCCAAACACAACAATCCCGATATTCCCTGCAAACGCCATCAAAATCTCAAAGAGTGACCAAAGACTCCCAGCGACAATCCAAACGAACTTAGGCCCCTTTTTATCCGACAGAATGCCGCCAAAGATAGAGCCGACCATGTAACCATAACCGAAATACCCAAGCACCTCGCCCCATGACGACTCGTCTAAGTGAAACAGGCGAATAATCGGCTCTGAGGCATACGAAATTGCACCACGATCAATGTAATTAATCATGGTCATCAGAACAATCAGCGACATAATCGTGTACCGAAAACGTGTACGCCTCTTGGCAGCCATGGATTGCGTTTGAGCCACTGGACTTGTACGGGACACCTTACATTCCTCCTCAGATGACTGAATGATATGACTTCCGCTCCCACTGTACCGCTCAGGGAATCAACCCATCTCTGCAACTCCACAGGTAACCGCTTTCCAACCGCTCACCCGTGAAATACTAATGAGCGTTTTGCAGAATTAACGTTCACAACGCATTTGACACTATATATAGTGTTCCATTGATAGTTCGTACACTATATATGTGCGAGAAACGGTGAAAAATCGAATTCT